>CALPYQ020000153.1 GCA_943327965.2 Singulisphaera sp. GP187 | reverse complement strand
TGATCAAACCAGCCTCTTTGGGCGATGCAAATCCGAGGCTTTGCAACAAAACCCGTCCCTGTGGATCAACCAATTTGAAATAAAACTGGCCGTCTTTCTCGCGATATTGTTTGAACGAGGGCGCGGCGGCACGCACAGTTTTGTGAGCAGCGGCAGTGCTTGCGCTGCCTTGATTGGCCAAAGCCCTCAAGCCCACAGCATGGCGCAACTCTTGAATCAAGGGGGTTGCGATCGAACGTGCTTTGGCTGCACCTTTGAGCAAAATGGCATCCACTTTGGCTGGGTTATTGATGAGTTCTTCATATTGCGCGCGCATGGGTGCTACTTCTTGGTCAATGCGTTCAAACAGCATTTGTTTGGCATCGCCCCAACCAATGCCATTGGCATAAGCTGTGGCCAAAGCTTTAGTTTCTTCAGCGCTGGCAAAGGCTTGATAAATTTGAAACAGGGCAGAACCTTCGGTGTCTTTAGGCTCGCCGGGGGCCCGCGAATCGGTGACGATGCCGGAAATCAATTTCTTGAGTTGGGCAGTGGATGAAAACAAGGGGATGGTGTTGTCGTAGCTTTTGCTCATCTTTCGACCATCTAACCCGGGAAGCAAAGCCACAGATTCTTCGATGACGGCCTCTGGCAAAACCAAATGGTTGCCATACAAGTGGTTGAAACTCGATGCCATGTCGCGTGCCATTTCAATGTGCTGAATTTGGTCGCGACCCACAGGTACTTTGTGGGCTTTGAACATCAAAATGTCGGCACCCATGAGCACGGGATACATGAACAAGCCTGCAGACACATCGGCATCTGGATCGTTGCCTGCTGCATTGTTTTTATCTACGGAAGCCTTGTAAGCGTGCGCGCGATTCAGAACACCTTTGCCCGTGACACAAGTTAGAAACCAGGTGAGTTCTGGAATCTCTGGAATATCGGACTGCCGATAAAACATGACGCGCTCGGGGTCAAGCCCTGCCGCAATCCAGCTGGCCGCAATTTCTAAAGTGGAGCGTTGAATGCGCGCAGGATCATCACATTTGATGAGCGCGTGATAGTCCGCCAAAAAGTAAAAACCTTGTGTGGCGGGGTTCAGGCTGGCTTGAACGGTGGGCCGAATGGCGCCTACGTAGTTGCCTAAGTGGGGTGTGCCCGTGGTGGTAATGCCGGTTAGAACGCGTGTGCGTTGAATGCTGTTATCGGTCGTCATAGCAAATGGATGATTAAGAAAATAATTTCAACATGAGTTCGATCAAACCAAATGTGGCGCCCATGACGGGGTCAAGCCACAAATGATTGACCACACCTGTGAGGGCCAAAGCGATCACAATGAAAAATCCGTAGGGCTCAATGCGAGAAAACTGGTAAGCCTGTTTCCAGGGGAGCAAGCCCACCACAATGCGGCCGCCATCCAGAGGCGGCAGCGGAAACAAGTTAAAGGCAAACATCACAACATTGCTCAGTACCCCGGCCTTGCACATGGCCAAGAAGAACTTTTCAGACACCCCAAAGTCGGTGTAAACCACAAACAGCAAAGCCCAAACCAGTGCCTGTACCAAATTGATGCCAGGCCCAGCCAATGCCACCCAAACCATGTCGCGTTTGGGGTGTCGCAGGTTGCCGAAGTTGACAGGCACAGGCTTGGCATAACCAAACAGCAGCGCGCCGCTGGTGCTGAAGTAAAGCAGCAAGGGCAACAAAATAGTGCCAACCCAATGAATGTGTGAGAAAGGATTGAGTGTGACGCGGCCTAACATGTAGGCGGTGCGGTCGCCAAAGTACTTGGCAGCGTAGCCGTGCGCAGCCTCATGCAAGGTAATTGCAAAGATAACTGGAATGGCATAAACCGAGACGGTTTGAATGAGGTTAGAAGTGTCCACAGCGTAATTGTCTCAAAGTCCAAGTAATGCCACATTGCCGCGGCCCTGGCGAACCACTTCAATGCCATCGCCTGTGCAATCGACAACGGTGGTTGGCTCGCGACTGCAAGCGCCGGCATCAATCACACCCGCAATGAGTTTTTCATAACGGTCGCGAATTTCTTCGGGGTCGTTCAAGGGATCGCCCTCGCCTACGGGGATGAGCGTGGTGGCCAAAAGTGGCGTGCCGTGCAAGGCCAACAATTCTTGCAAAACAGCATGCTCAGGAACACGCAAGCCGATGGTTTTACGCTGAGGATGGCTAACACGCCTAGGCACTTCCTTGGTGGCTTCCAAAATGAAAGTAAACGCGCCGGGCGTGGCTTGCTTCAACATTCGAAACTGAGCGTTGTCCACTTTGGCATAGTTGGCCAGTTCGCGCAGGTCACGGCACAACAAGGTGAGGTGGTGTTTTTCATCGACACCCCGAACTTTGCGCAAATGGTCGGCTGCGGCCTTGTCATCCATGTGGCACACCAAGGCGTAGCTTGAATCTGTGGGCACAGCCAGGACGCCCCCTTGATTGAGCAATGCCACTGCTTGTTTGAGCAAGCGCTGCTGTGGGTTTTCAGGATGAACAGAAAAATACTGTGCCATGATTTAAGTCTTCAAGATTCAGCAGGCATGACTGCAATTCGGCTTTCGCGAACAGTCAGCCAAGCCCCAAGGGCACCACACAAAGCCACAATGCCAATGCCCACCAGCGTCCAGTGATCGGGAACGTGATCAAACATCAACCAGCCGCCCAACATGGCAAACGCAATTTGTGTGTAGAAATAAGGCGTGAGAACTGTGGCCGGTGCCTTGGAAAAAGCCATGATCAGCAGGTAGTGGCCCACAGTGGCAAAGCTGCCCATAATGAGCAGTTGCAACCACAGGTGCCAGTCTGTTGGCAGCTCCCATACAAAGGGCAAAAGGAGTGCGCCCAAAAGTGTGCCCACCCAACCCGTCAGCACATTCATGGTGATGGGGTCTTCCGTGCTGGTCATTTTGCGGGTTAGCAGCTGAAAACTCGAATTGGTCACAATCAACATCAAGGGGAAAATCAAAACCCAATCGAAGTGCTGGCTGCCGGGCCGCACAATGACCATGGTGCCCGCAAATGCACCCAGCACCAACGCCCAACGCAGCTTCCGGACTTTCTCGCCCAATGAAATGGCCGCCATCAAAGTGACCACCAAAGGCGTGATGGAAGCAATGGCGGTAAATTCGCCAACGGGCAAATATTTCAGGCCATAGAAGGCACACATGCTGCTGCCAAACAAAAGAACACCGCGTGCCAACTGGAAGCGCGGGTGTTCTGTTTTAAACAGTGCCATGCCTCGTTTGGGTAAAAAGAACACAGTGCTGAACACGGCCTGAATGAGGTATCTGAACCAAAGGGCCAACATGAGGGACATGCTGGCACTGACGTTTTTGGTGACGGTGTCTAAGATGGCAAAACACGCCACAGACAAAACCACATAAGCAATTCCAGCAAGTGTGTTGGCAGAGGGGTGTTTCACTGGATTCGGTCAGACAACAGTTCCCAAACGGGAGTCAGTTGCCCAGGTAGCCACGGCAGAGTGCCTAAATCGGTATGGCTTTCATCGGGGCTGTGGAAGTCACTGCCGCGGGATGCTGCCAATTCAAATTCGAGGGCGGTATCGGCATAACGCAAAGCCTCGGCGCTGGAGTGGCTACCCGTGATGACTTCGACTGCCCGACCCCCATGAATTTTGAATTCGGTAAACAGCGCGTATTCTTCGTTGGCTGTAAACCCATAACGCGCTGGGTGAGCAATGACCGCCACACCGCCTGCATTGCCAATCCATTTGACGGCGTTTTCCAGTGTGGCCCAACGATGGGGCACAAAGCCTGGTTTGTTTTCTGTGAGGTATTTGCGAAAGACTTCGGAGGTGTCCTTGCAGACGCCTGTCTCAACCAAAAATCGCGCAAAGTGAGTGCGCGAAATGAGTTCATGGTTGCCAGCAAATTTAAGTGCGCCCTCATAGGCGCCATGGATGCCCACTTTGGCCAAGCCTTCGGACATTTCTTTGGCCCGTTCGCCACGGCCACCGCGGGTGTTGCGCAAACCTTGAACCAAATCCTGGTTGGTATGGTCAAAGCCCAATCCCACAATGTGGACGGTTTTGCCAGCGAAGGTGATCGAAATTTCAACCCCCGTGAGGTACTTCATGCCTTCGGCTTTGGCTGCAGCGATGGCCCGTTCTTGGCCGCCAATTTCGTCGTGATCGGTGAGTGCCCAAAGTTGCACGCCGTTGGCTTTGGCTCGCGCTGCCAGTGCTTCTGGCGTGAGCGTGCCATCAGAGACCACGGAGTGGCAATGAAGATCGGCGTTGAGTAAGGGTTCCACAGGGGTATTTTAGGGCTTGTGGAAGAGGTCATCGCCTCTGGACGATAATTCCAACTGATTTAAGTGAGATTTCTATGGCCTTGATGATCACCGATGAATGCATCAATTGCGATGTGTGCGAACCTGAATGTCCCAATCAGGCGATCTACCTTGGCCCTGAAATTTATGAAATTGACCCTAGCAAGTGCACGGAGTGCGTGGGCCACTTTGACGAACCCCAGTGTGTTCAGGTTTGTCCAGTGGCTTGCATTCCGGTCAATCCACAGCACGTTGAAACCAAAGAGACGCTGTTCCAGAAGTACCAACGTCTGCAAAACGCCGCTTAAACACCCTCAGGGCGGGGTGGCTTGGGCCTTGGTGGCTTGCTGGTGTGAATTTGCACGGTGGCTTTTTCCATCTCGCCTTGAATCAGCATGTCGGCCGCTTTAACTGAACGCGCAATACTTTCCTGAATCAGGTCGCGCTGTTCGGCCATGGGTTTCTTGAGGACCCAATTGATTACTTCAGACTTAACGCCGGGATGGCCAATGCCCAAACGAAGGCGCCAATAATCGCCAGTACCCAATTGCGCATGGATGTCCCTCAGTCCATTGTGTCCTGCATGGCTGCCACCAAATTTGAGCTTGGCCTGGCCTGGAACGACATCGAGTTCATCATGCGCCACCAAAATTTCTTGGGGTGAAATTTTGAAAAACTTGGCCAGAGCCCCCACCGATTTGCCAGACAAATTCATGAAGGTTTGAGGCTCTAGCAACCAGATGGTTTGCCCCTTCACTTGCGTGCGTGCTACTTTGGCGAAATAGCTTTTTTCGGGCACCAAGTTGACATTGAGTTCTCGCGCCAAGGCATCGATCCACCAAAAGCCAGCGTTGTGGCGGGTGTCTTCGTATTCGGCGCCCGGGTTGCCTAGGCCAACAAACAACTTAATCATGCGAGAGTATAAAAACAAATG
>CALPYQ020000152.1 GCA_943327965.2 Singulisphaera sp. GP187 | reverse complement strand
GGGCCGTGGTGGGTCACGCTGTGTTTTGGCATGTATTCTGGTCAGTGGTTGGCGGTGGTTGGATTCTTGCCGTCCATCTACACGCAAGCGGGTTTGTCTGGCGCGACCTTAGGTTTTTTGACAGCCTTTGCGGCCGCCGTCAACATACTGGGCAATATGATGTCGGGCCGTTTGTTGCAAAGAGGCCTGCATCCAAGTGTGTTGTTGGTGATGGGATTTACCGCCATGGCGCTGGGTGCGTTTTTGGCTTTTTCCGATGTCACTCTGAACATGCCATGGCTTCGTTATGCTGGCGTGTTGTTGTTCTCAAGTTGCGGTGGTTTGGTGCCTGGTACGCTGTTTTATTTGGCGGTGCGTTTGGCGCCGCAAGAGCGAAATGTGTCAACCACAGTCGGTTGGATGCAGCAAGGTTCTGCGGCAGGTCAATTTGCAGGACCGCCTTTGGTGGCCCTGTTGGCCACTTGGGCAGGCGGCTGGCAATCGACTTGGGTGGCCACTGCCACATGCTGTGTGTTTGGTAGTCTGTTGGCCCTGTTCATTGCGCGTACTTTGAAAAAGCAAAGCCTATGATTTCAAGTGATATAGAAGCATCAGACAACGCAGCCAGCGAAGTGGCGCGCATCATGGTGCAAGATACCTTGCGCTGGTTGGAGCGTGCTGTCATTGGTTTGAACTTGTGCCCGTTTGCCAAGGCGGTTTATGTCAAAGACCAAGTGCATTGCGTGGTCAGTGCCGCGCCAGATTTGGAAGCCTTGCGCGATGATTTACTGCGCGAGTTAAAGGACTTGGTAGCCCATTCGCCAGACAAACGCGACACCACCATTCTGGTCATTCAGTATTTGCTCAAAGACTTTTACGACTACAACGATTTTTTGAATGTGGCCGATGATTGTTTGTTAGCCTTGGGGCTTGAAGGTGAAATTCAAATTGCCAGTTTTCATCCGCAATACCAGTTTGTAGGCACCGATGAAAATGACATCACCAATTTCACCAATCGATCGCCTTACCCTACTTTGCATCTCATTCGCGAGGCCAGCATTGACCGAGCGGTGGCCGCCTTTCCAGAAGCGGAAGCCATCTTTGAGGCCAATATGACCACCCTGCAAGAGCTGGGTTTGACGGGTTGGCAAGCTTTGCAGGTTGGCCCCACACTGCCAACACCATAAGACCATGAAAAAAAATTCAGTATCGTCAAAAACAAACGAGCCTAAGCCGCTCGACTTGGACTTGCGTCCCGGGCAATCCATTGAGTTGTTGAAAGAATTGCACATCCTCACGCGAGAGGGCAAGCTGAACCAAGACTCGCGCCGCAAACTGAAACAGGTGCTGCATTTGTTTCAGTTCATTGAGAAGATTTTGAAGGAATTGGCGGAAGAGGATGCAGTCAAGACTTCAAACTTGAGTGCCTCAGCTGCCTCAGCTGCCTCAGCTGCTTTAGCTTCGTCAGGCACAGCGGCGCAAACTCAGGGCTTGACCTTGGCCGACCATGGCGCTGGCAAATCTTATTTGGGCTTCATTGTTTACGACTTGTTTTTTAAAGCCTTGTCGCAAGGCGCTATTTACGGCATTGAAACTCGCGCCGAATTGGTGGAAGCCTCGCGTGCATTGGCAAAGCGCTTGGACTTTCAACGCATGGTTTTTTTGAACACCTCTGTTGCCGAGTCGTCGCAGTCCGAACTCATGCCTGCGCAAATAGATGTCGTGACCGCATTGCATGCCTGCGATACCGCCACCGACGATGCCATCGCCTTTGGCCTGCTGAAAAAAGCCCGTGCCATGGTCTTGGTGCCATGCTGCCAAGCCGAAGTGGCTGCCAAATTGCGCCAGAACAAAGCCTTGAATTTGTCCAGAACGCCTTTGGCCGAACTCTGGCGCCACCCCTTGCACACCCGTGAAATTGGCAGTCAACTCACCAATGTATTGCGCTGCTTGTACCTCGAGTCCAAAGGCTACACCGTAACCGTGACCGAACTGGTGGGCTGGGAACACAGCATGAAAAACGAACTCATCCTGGCCCGCTACACCGGCCGCCCCAAAGCCGCCGCCACCGACCGCCTCAACGCCCTCCTGACCGAATTCGGCCTCTCAGAATCCCTTGCATCGCGTTACCCTTAATTGGGGTCAGATCAACATTAATTCCTTTCGGGTTAGCATTCAGGCATGGCCCGTCATCCTCGTTTAGCCCTTCCAGGTTACCCGCATCACGTCATTCAGCGGGGGAACAACCGTCAGCCCATCGTGCTTGATGAAGCCGATCGCAAAATGCTTTACAGCCTGTGGTTGGAGGAATCGCAACGTCACAAAGTGGCCGTCAACGCCTTTGTGCTGCTCGACAATCACTTTCACATGCTGCTCACACCGCCCAGCGATGAGGCCATGTCTTTGATGATGCAGTCAGTTGGCCGAAGTTATGTGCGTTACTTCAACAAACGCCACAAACGAAGCGGTACTTTGTGGGAGGGGCGCTACAAGTCTTCTGTGGTTGATTCGGAGGCCTATCTCTTAACTTGCATGGCCTATATCGATTTGAATCCAGTCAGGGCAGGGCTTGTTGAGGCGGCCGAGGATTTCAATTGGTCCAGCTACAAGCACCTGATTGGGCAAAAAATCGACAAATTGGTGACACCGCACGCACTTTATTGGGGCTTGGGCAATACGCCCTTTTCTAGAGAAGCTGCGTATGCGGAGTTTGTGACATCGGGATTGTCTGCCGCCATTCAAAAAGATTTGACGGAGTCAGTTTTGAAGGGTCGGGTTGTGGGCCGGCCCGAATTTTTGAAGTCTTTGCAAAAGAAAACGCAACGCCCCATCCTGCCTCAAAAGGCGGGCCGGCCGTTTAAATCACCCCCAAAAAGCCAATAACGTGCTGAAATTCAGCTGTAAATAAGTACTTTTTAATTCAATTTTGATCTGTCCCCAATTAATTGACTTTGGGAAAAAGAAGAAATTAATGTTGATCTGACCCCAATTATTTTTCTTGGCATTTTTGTTGCAATGCAATATGCTCTGTTTCCCGCGAAAATTCTCTAGGAGTGCGCCATGACTTCGGCTGCCGAAAAATCATCTTTGCAACAAACGGGTCTGTATGACCCTTCACAAGAACACGACGCTTGTGGTGTGGGCTTTGTGGCGCACATCAAGGGCGCGAAAACGCATGCCATCGTCACGCAAGCGCTGAAAATTCTTGAAAACTTGGACCACCGGGGTGCGGTGGGTGCTGACAAGTTGATGGGCGACGGTGCGGGTATCTTGATTCAATTGCCTGATGCCCTCTACCGTGAAGAGATGGCCAAGCAAGGTGTGACTTTGCCCGCACAGGGCGAATACGGCGTGGGCATGGTTTTCCTGCCCAAAGAGCATGCCTCTCGCATGGCCTGCGAGCAAGAACTTGAGCGAGCCGTCAAGGCCGAAGGTCAAGTGCTCTTGGGCTGGCGCGATGTGCCCGTCAACCGTGACATGCCCATGTCGCCCACGGTGCGCGAAAAAGAACCTATCCTGAAGCAAATCTTCATTGGCCGCGGTGCCGACGTGATTGTGCAAGACGCTTTGGAACGCAAGCTGTACGTCATTCGCAAAACAGCCAGCGCTGCCATTCAAAACCTCAAGCTGAAGCACAGCAATGAGTACTACATTCCCAGCATGTCTAGCCGTACCGTGGTGTACAAAGGCTTGCTGTTGGCCGACCAAGTTGGTACCTACTATCTTGATTTGCAAGACGAGCGTTGCGTTTCAGCTTTGGGCTTGGTACACCAACGTTTCTCGACCAACACCTTCCCAGAGTGGCCCTTGGCCCACCCTTACCGCTATGTGGCGCACAACGGTGAGATCAACACCGTCAAGGGCAACTACAACTGGATGAAGGCGCGTGAAGGCGTCATGTCCTCACCCGTTTTGGGCACCGACCTGCAGAAACTCTACCCCATCAGTTTTGCCGGCCAATCCGATACCGCCACCTTCGACAACTGTTTAGAGTTGCTCACCATGGCCGGTTACCCCATTAGCCAAGCCGTGATGATGATGATTCCCGAGCCATGGGAAAACCACAACACCATGGACGAGCGTCGCAAAGCGTTCTACGAATACCACGCGGCCATGCTCGAGCCATGGGACGGCCCCGCTTCCATTGTGTTTACCGATGGCCGTCAAATTGGTGCCACCTTGGACCGCAATGGTTTGCGTCCTTCACGCTATTGCATCACCGACGACGACATGGTCATCATGGGTTCTGAGACCGGCGTATTGCCTATTCCAGAAAGCAAAATTGTTCGCAAATGGCGCCTCCAGCCCGGCAAGATGTTCCTGATCGATTTGGAACAAGGCCGCATGATCGATGACGAAGAACTCAAGTCGAACCTGGCCAGCAGCAAGCCCTACAAGCAGTGGATTGAAAACCTGCGCATCAAACTAGATGATGTCAAAGAAACCACAGCCATTGCACCAGTTTCTGACCAAAATTTACTAGACCTGCAGCAAGCTTTTGGCACCACCCAAGAGGACATCAAGTTTTTGCTTGCCCCCATGGCGCAAGCCGGTGAAGAAGCCTTGGGTTCCATGGGCAATGACAGCCCCTTGGCTGTGTTGTCAGACAAAAACAAACCGCTTTACAACTACTTCAAGCAGTTGTTTGCGCAGGTGACCAACCCTCCCATCGATCCCATTCGCGAAGCCATCGTGATGTCCTTGGTGTCCTTCATTGGCCCCAAGCCCAACTTGCTCGATATCAACCAAGTCAACCCGCCCATGCGCTTGGAAGTGAGCCAACCAGTGCTCGACTTTTCTGACATGGCCAAGTTGCGCAACATCGAACAGTCGACTCAAGGCAAGTTCAAGAGTGCTACCTTGGACATCACTTATCCCGCAGCTTGGGGCAGCGAAGGTGTTGAAGCCAAGCTTGCATCACTTTGCGCTGAAGCTGTGGACGCCATCAAAGGCGGGCACAATATTTTGATCATCAGCGACCGCGGTGTGTCGCCCACACAAGTGGCAACACCCGCTTTGCTAGCGCTTTCTGCCATTCACCAGCATTTGGTGCGTGAAGGTTTGCGCACCACCGCAGGCTTGGTGGTTGAAACCGGTACCGCCCGCGAAGTGCATCACTTTGCCGTGTTGGCCGGTTATGGCGCAGAAGCCGTTCACCCCTACCTTGCCATGGAAACATTGCAAGCTTTGCACAAAGATTTGTCTGGCGATTTGTCGGCCGACAAAGCCATCTACAACTACATCAAGGCTGTGGGCAAAGGCT
>CALPYQ020000151.1 GCA_943327965.2 Singulisphaera sp. GP187 | reverse complement strand
GGCGCCCAACACTCGCGTTGTCATTGTGGGTGGTGACGGTACCCTGAATCAAATGCTACCGGGCTTGATGCATTCGGCTTTTGAAATTGGCTTGGTGCCCTACGGCAGTGGCAACGATTGCGCCCGTGCTTGGGGTCTTCACGGCATGACGTGGCAAGCGGCTTTGCAGTTTGCTCTGTCTGGCAAATCTCAGGCTATCGACCTTGTACAAGTTGAATTGGCTGCAGGGCAAACCCATTTCTTTCATTCCAGCTTGGCAGTTGGATTTGACGCATCAGTTGGCAATCGGGCTTTGGCAGGTCCAAAATTTCTAAGAGGATTGCCACGATACCTTCTGGCCACTTTTCGGGAACTTGCTCATTTGCGCAATTGGGACATGCGCATATCGGTCGATGGCGTCATGGCACATCAGGGCACCACCCTCCTTGGCTCCACACTCAATACGCCCAGCTACGGGGGTGGCATGCCGGCCGTTCCGCATGCCACGATTGATGACGGCCAGCTCAATCTTTTAATGGCCGGGCAATTCAATCGCTTTCAAACTTTGTTGATGCTGCCGCGTTTGTTGATGGGGCTTCACCTGAGCCACGCTAGGATCAAAACCGAAGCCTTTTCGTTTGCAGAAATTAGCAGCACGCAAACCATGCCCATTGCTGCAGATGGCGAAAGTCTGGGAAACGCCAATCAACTCAAAATTCAAGTTCTGCCAAGTGCGCTGAAAGTGATTCGAGCTTGATTATTTTTTGAGGACACCAAATCCTGCACCCAGCAATACTTTTTCTAAAATATTTTCGGAGGGCGTGGCAAAGCCACCGCAAACTCTTGAGACATGCGATGCATCAAGGTGATCAAGTGCATCTAAACCCATGTTGATTCCCAGCAATGGAAAAAACAAAGAACCCCCAGACAAAACCAGCAAGGTGGGCGTTGCAATGGTTCGCGATAACTTAATGTCGTCGTGCATTTCAGCCAATTGAAACGACCGCTGACACGCAGGTTCCTTGAAGTTCTGAGTTTGTGGATTAATGCTGTCCGCCATGGTGCGTGTGTTGCTGGCACAGGCCACCAAACTGCAGGTCAATAACACCAAAGCACAACGCAACAAAAAACTCATAGATCCATCACAAGTTTCAAGATACCCATTATTGAGGCTGGGATTGAGGCTGGAATTCTGGCACACCCATTTGCCAAAGCATAAAGGCTTGTAAATCTGCCGTTCTTTGGTTGGCTTGATCTGCACCCGACCCTGCGCCATGGCCCGCTTCGTAATCCAATCGCAGCAAAACGGCTTGCTGACCTTTTTGTGCATCAGCTAAGCGCGATGCATATTTCAAACTCTGCCAGACGTCAACACGCGAATCGTTAACGCCATGCATCAGCATGGTGGCAGGATAGCGTTTGTCATTTTGAATGGCGTGGTATGAACTGTTTCTAAGGAGCGCATGAAATTCTGCTTCTACTTTCACAGTGCCATATTCGGGTACATTGGCCACCCCATTGGCCCTTTGTTCAGATCTCACCATGTCCAAGACTGGCACAGAAGGCACGGCCGCCGCAAACAAGTCGGGTCTTTCTGTCATGGCTCTGCCCACAAAAATTCCACCTGCACTGCCGCCGTAAATACCCAACTTGGAAGCCTTTGTATAGCCATTTGCGATTAGCCATTCAGCGGCGGCAATGCCATCTTTCCAAGTGTTGAATTTGGTGGTTTTTTGACCTGCTTCATGCCACTGGCTTCCCAATGCACCGCCGCCCCTCACGTGAGCAAATGCATAAATACCGCCCCGCTCCACCCAGGTCATCACATTGTTGCTGCGCGAAGGCTCCTCTGTCGTGCCATAGGCACCGTAGCCATAAAGAATGGTTGGGTTTTGACCGTTCAAGACGGCATCTTTTCGCATGATGATCGACACAGGTACTTTGACACCATCATGGCTGGTCACCATCACTTCTTTGGCAATCACTTCTGCGCGTTGAACAGGCTCAACCGGCGGTGCCAAGTTAAGTCGGGTAAATTGTGCTTTGGCAGGCGTGAAAACAAAGCGCCGCAAAGCTTGCGTCCAGCTGCTAACGGCCACAACCAAATCTTGATGATCGACACTGCCTGAAACAGTCACATTGCCTTCTAATGGCAATGCAATTTTTTCAAATGCGCCTTTGCCCGCAATTGGCAAACGCAACAAAGAGGTATTGACGCCTTCTCTGCGCGTCACATAAAGCGCATCTTGCGCAACTGAAATCGCCCTTAGGACACCTTCAGATTCTGGCAAGACCAACTCCGCTTTTTGAATATCAAGCTCAGACAATTTAAGTTTCAATACCTTGAAACGAGGTGCATTTAACGCACTGCGCAAATACACATGCCCGTGTCCCATATCAACTTCACGGACATCGGCCAATTGATTGAAGACCTCTTGCCACTTTGCCTGGCCCGCCAACACTTGGTCTAATTTGGCCACGTACATGGCCAAGCGGCGATCGACACCAAAGTTGACAACCATGCCCGCCAAATCGGTCCCTGGAATTTCTTGAACATAGCCAGTGGCAAAGTTTGGCAACTTGAGTTCAGGGTACTTTGAGCCACTGAAAATCAATTGATCGGGGTTAGGCGCCTTGAGGTCCAAATAGTATCGACCCGTGTCGGCAAACCGCTCTGTCGATCGCATGGTTTCAAAACCTGGCCTGAGGCGTGAAAAGAACAAGGCCTGACCATCTTGCCGCCAACTGACTGCTGCAAATCGGACACGATCGATGGGAGGCAATACAGCCTGACCCGATGCCACATCGATCACGTACATGTTGCCAATTTCTGCACCGGAGGCATGCATGCCGTAGGCCAACAACTTGCCATCGGGTGAGGGATGGAAACTTTGTACGGCGTGAGGTTTGCCCATTTCTTTAGAAATTTGCTCGGGATCGACCAGCAGTTTTTCTTCACCATTGACGCCATCTCGCCAAACCAGTTTGGCCTGCGATTGACCTTGACTGCGCTTCAAATAAAACCAACGATTGTTCTTGGTTCTATAGATAGATGAAATGACCGTCCCGCCAACAGATTCTTTTTCTTTGAGTGCCGCCACGATAGTAGACCGCCCGGGAATGCGCTTCAGGATGCTGTCTGTGGCTTCCGCCTGCCCTTTCATCCAACTCATAACCGCAGGATCTTTAACTTGTTCTAAAAACCGATAGGGATCGTCAACAGTCACACCCCAGTGAACATCTGGGACATTTTGAGCAGGCATAGGGGGCGGCACATCAACACCCGCAAATCGAAAACCAGTTGTTTGCGCTTGAATTTGCAAACAGCACATCCACAAAAGCCCGGCCAACAAGGCCTTTACAGTCGATTTTTTCATCATGCGTTATGAAAGTTTCTCAATGGCGTGGATGATAACTGTCCTGTCTGATTTTGACAGTAAGCGAATTGATTCACTCAACAGAAATTTTGCCAGCTCGAATCAATGGACCCCACCTTCGATTTTCAGCTTGCAAAAAATTAACAAAGTCTTGACCCGTTAAGGGCATGGGTGTCATTCCCATTTCAGTCAAACGCAAGAGCATCTCAGGCGCATTCACAATGGCTTGGATTTCGGTTTGCAATCGATTTGCGATGAGAGTTGGCAGTTTTGCGGGTGCGGAAATTCCAAACCACGCGCCTCCCACCACCCCTGGCACAAATTCGTTCAGTGCCGGCACTTCTGGGAAGTTTTTGTTTCTGGCTTCACCACTGATCGACAGCAATCGCAATTTGCCGCCCCTGACATAATTTGTAGCCGTCACCAAACTCTCAAACATCCCATCAAGTTGCCCCCCCATTAAATCTGTAATGGCAGGTCCCGATCCTTTGTAGGGTACATGCACCATGTTGATACCAGCTGCTTGTTTTAACAACTCGCCCGTCAGGAATCCTGAACTGCCCAATCCAGCAGAGGCATAGTTCAAAACACCTGGCCGAGCACGGGCCGTGGCAATAAACTCGGCCATGCTTTTGGCAGGATGATCGGCACGAACAACGAAGCCATTTGGAAAAGTACCCAACAAAGCAAGGTGCGTGAAATCACGAAATGCATCGTAGGGCATGTTGGTCCGCATCAGGGGCCCGGGCGCAATGGCAGGATTGGCAGAGACTACCAAAGTATGTCCATCTGGCGCTGACTTGGCCACCGCATCAGTCCCCAAAATGGAGCCGACACCCGCTTTGTTTTCCACCACCACATTGACCTTGAGTGCCTCGGCTAATTTTTGGGCCATCATCCTAGCGATCACATCGGTAGAACCACCCGGCGGAAAGGGAACCACCAGTTTAATTGGACGCGATGGATAGTTTTGAGCTTGGGAAGTAGGCAGCAACCCACTCATGCTGAGGCCCAAAGCCAGATGCCCCCACCGGCGCCGATTCAATTCAAAGTTCATGTTTAAAACCTCACCCCGTCAGGCCATCCTGGTATTCAATTTGCAAACCCAAACGCTTTAATCCCTGTTTGGCCAATGCCATATTGGAAGAAATGACAGGCACACCAAAATGCGCTGTTGCCTTTTGAATCAGAGGCAAGCTTGGCATGCCAGTTCCAGACAGAACAAGGGCTTCAGCATTGCCAATGTCAAGGGCTTGCAAAGATTGCCATGCATCAGCCGATTGCAAACCATAAATTTTGACGGTGTCGTTGGAGTGAATGTCAATGCAACCCTGCTTAACAACCTGAAAGCCTTGCTCCGTCCACCAAGCAACAGCAGCCTCCATGATGGCCCTAGGATATGGCGAGACCAAGGCAATGCGTTGTGCACCCAAAGCATTGAGTTCAGACACCAAAGCATCGGGCGCCGTAATAACCGGCGCGCCCAAAACAGATTCAGCTTCTGCAATGGCTTTAGATTGCAAGGGGGTCTCAAGCAAGTAGCTGGTGGCTGTACAAGCAAACAAAAATACATCGATTGGCATGCCCGCAAACTGTTTGGCGTGTTGCGGTAAATTGACCAAATAGGATTTGAGTCTTGTGGCTGCGTCAGCGCTATCAGAAGTGAGCCTGAGCGTGACGGTATCGACTTCAAAGGGCAAGAGCCGCCGAATTTCTGCCTCAACGGTAGGATTGGCCTGAGGCGTCCCAATTCCCAAACGACCTAGCCGTGCGTAATCCAAGGGAGACGTCAGTGATGGGTTTGTAGGGCTTGTCATACTCGCTCGATTAAGTCACAGCCGCAGCCCTCGCCAAGCCCGAGATCATTGAACTTTTGAGCAAGTGCTCGCGGTGTTGATCAGGATTGGCAATCAGCGCTTGAAGCCGGGTCATTTCAGC
>CALPYQ020000150.1 GCA_943327965.2 Singulisphaera sp. GP187 | reverse complement strand
CTGTGTAGGGGCCACGTTAAGCTCGCTTTTGCAATGTGAACTGAATGACGTCCGTGTTGGACTCGTCAAAAGCAGCTTCGCAATACGCCAAATAAAACTCCCACAAGCGCAGGAATTTTTGATCAAAACCCAACTTCAAGACTTGCGCCTCTTGCGACATGAAATCATGGCGCCAGCGCCTTAGTGTTTCAGCATAGTCTGGGCCAAACTTCAGTTCGTCAATGACCTCCAAGCCTGCCAATCGCGCTTGACGCCTAAACTCTTTAGGACTTGGCAAACAACCACCAGGGAAGATGTACTGCTGGATGAAGTCGGTTGATTTGACGTACCTGTCAAACAAGCTGTCATCAATCACAATGCTTTGGATGCAGGCCTTGCCGCCTGGCTTAAGCAACTGACTGATTTTTTGAAAATACGTTGGCCAATAAGATTGGCCAACAGCCTCGATCATTTCAATGGAGCAGATCGCGTCGTAAGGGCCATCTTGGATGTCACGGTAGTCCTGCAAACGCAAATCGGCGTTTTCTGCTTTGCCATTCCACTTCATGCGCGCATTGGCAAATGCCAACTGCTCCGTCGACAAAGTAACACCCGTCACCTTGGCACCAAAATCAACGGTGGCCATTTCGGCCAATGCGCCCCAGCCGCAGCCAATTTCTAAAACTCGACTACCCAACTCCACATCGGTCATGCGCAATGCGCGTCTGACTTTCGCTCTTTGTGCCGCCGCCATTTCCTGATTGAAGTCACCTTCAAACAAGGCCGACGAATAGTTCATCGTGCCGTCCAACCACAGCTCATAAAACGCATTGCCCAAGTCATAGTGCGCATGAATATTTTTGCGGCTGTTGGTTTTGTTGTTGCGATTGAGCAAGTGGCGAATGCGGTACGCCATGCGGCCCCACCATGAGCCATAAATGAGGTCTTCAACAGCGCGTCGGTTTTGAATCATGACGCGAAGCAAGTCACTCAAAGAAGGCGTGCTCCAGTCGCCGGCCATGTAGGTTTCGGCAAAACCAATGTCGCCCGACTTCATGCTGGCAGAAAAAACTTCCCAGTTTTTCAAGCTGATGGCGGCGTGCGGCAACGATGTGTTGCCATAGACCTTGGTGCTTCTGTCTGGAAACTGAATGGTCAACGTGCCGTGTTCAATTTTTTCTAGCAGTCGCAAAACTCTGCGGGCCGATGCTGGGGCCGATTGAAGGGCCAAATCTGAATGTGTTGAAGAGCTAGTGTTCATGTTCCGCTGGATTTTGATGAAGCAATGGAAGGTGCATGGCCCCGCGTGACAAGGTTTGTCGGGGGCACTGGTTTTGTAAAAAATGGCACACGCTTGAACCAAAGTTGCAAAGCATGCCAATGAATTCGTGCCATCACGGCAAACGTAAAAAACGGAAAGGACCACAAAGCACGCTTCAGGGCTTTTGCATTGGCAGGCACCAGTGTGCCGCTCATGCTGGTTTCGATGAGTGGTCCGTTTTCGTCAAAATGATCGACGCGGGCCACCAATCTTTCTTGACCATTCAAGAGGGTGCGCATGAATCTAAATTGGTAGTGGCCCTTGACATCGCAAAAAGGTGAAACGTGAAAGACCTTGCTGGCCACTTCGGTTTGGCCCCATTGAGGAGCGTCCAACAAATAACTGTGCCGCTCACCAAAGGTGTTGTGAACCTCGGCCACGATGGCCGCCAAACTGTTGTCGGCGCGGTGGCAATACCAAAAACTGACGGGCTTGAAGGTGTAACCGAAGACACGCGGAAAGGTTTGCAACCAAACCTCTCCGCTTGCATCTTGAATGCCTTCTTTGTCCAGTATTTCAGTTAGCCAAGCCAATGCACCACCGTTTTCAGGCAAGCGGCCATCACCATGGTCTACATCATGGAACGACAGCCAACCGGCTCGGTTGATGGGCAAGTCAATTGCGGCGGGCTCTTTGCTGACGCTTTGCTTTTGAATGCTGCGCATTGGCAACATTAAAAAATAGGCACCATAGTGAAAGGCATGCTCGGCCGGGCGGCGGCGCACATGCCTAACTTGGCCAAAGCCAATGAGTGCTTCTGGCTGTTTCACCGATTTAACGCCTGCAACAGCTGCCGGGCAACGCCAAGGCCCGCTTTCAGGCCATCTTCGTGAAAGCCATAGCCCATCCAAGCACCTGCAAACCAGGTGTGGTTTTGGCCTTGAATTTCGTGAAGGTGCTGCTGTGCATCGATGGCGGCCAAATCAAAAACCGGATGGGCGTAATCAATGGACGCAATGACTTTGGAAGGGTTGATCGGTTTGTTGGGGTTCAAAGAAACCACGACCGCTTGTTCGTAGGGCAATGGTTGCAGTTTGTTCAACAAGTAGTGCAAGCAAACGCGCGCACTTTCCTGTCCCTCGTCAAGGGAGCGCTCATAGTTCCATGCGGCCCACGCTTTGCGCCTTGAGGGCAATACGCTTTCGTCGGTGTGCAATACCGCCACATTGTCTTGATAACGAATGGCGGACAAATAAGTTTGTTCTTTTTGGGTGGGCACTCTCAACATGCGCAAGGCCTGATCGGAGTGCGTGCAAATGACAACTTCGTCAAAACGCTCAGCATGATCTTTCGTCACAATGCGCACGCCCGATTCATCGCGTTCAATCAAGGACACGGGTGTATTCAAACGCTTGTCTGAAACGTCTTTGACTATTTTTTGGACATAGTTTTTTGACCCGCCTTTCACCGTGAACCAACGAGGGCGGTTGCTGACTTGAATCAGGCCATGGTTGTGACAAAAGCGAATCATGGTTGCCACTGGAAACTTCAGCATTTGATCTGTCGGGCAGCTCCAAATGCAGCCCATCATGGGCAAGAAATACCAATTCTTGAAGGCTTCACTTAAGTGGTGCTGCGTCAAAAACTCAGACAGTGGCTGACGCATCTCGCTTTCTTTTTGCTGCTCGGCAATTCGAGTGCATATTTTGTTAAAGCGCAAAACATCGGCCAGCATTTTCAAAAATTTTGGCCTCAGCAGATTGCCTCTTTGTGCAAAAACGGTGTCTAAGTTGCTGCCGCTCCATTCCAAAGCTTCGTCGCCCCAAACCTTTGGCGCTTGCACTGAAAAGGACATGTCTGACAGCGCTGTTTCTACGCCCAAGTCAGCAAACAATTTGATCAGGTTGGGATAGGTTCTTTCGTTGAAAACCAAAAACCCGGTGTCAACGCCATGCGTCACCATGCCCTGTGATGTGGGCAGCGTGATGTCAACGGTATTGGAATGGCCACCAAAATAGGCGCCCGCTTCATACAAGGTGATTTCGGCCTGGCCCTTCAAGCTGTGCGCCACTGCCAAGCCCGAAATGCCCGAGCCCACCACCGCAATTTTTTTATTCGTCATGTTGCGTTCAAGGCGCCTTCATCGCCAAACTTTTCTCGATGGCTTGAACCAAGCTTTTGCTTTCAGGGCTGGTCATGCTGCTGTAGCTGTCAATGAGCTTGCCATCCCGACCAATGAGGTATTTGAAAAAGTTCCACTTGGGTCTTTGACCGGGGTCTTGGGCCAATTGCTTAAAAAAGGGCACGGCGGCATCACCGGTGACCGATGTTTTGGTGAACATTGGAAACTTCACACCAAACGTGTTTTCACAGAATTCTGCAATGTCTTGGTTGTTGCTTTTTTCTTGTGCAAAGTCGTTGGAAGGAAAGCCTAAAACCACAAGGCCGCGGTCTTTGTATTTGCTGTAAACACTTTCCAGCCCTTTGTACTGGGACGTGAATCCACAATAACTGGCGGTGTTCACCACCAAAATCACTTTACCGCTGTATTGGCACAAAGACTGCGGTTTCTCATCTTGCAGCCTTGGAAAGGTATGGTTCAAAAGGGCGGGACAGGACCCTTGTGAAGTCGCAGTTGAGGAAGCGCTAGATGCGGCGGGTGCGGTTTGCGCTGCCGCATTCAAGAGCATGCCCCATCCGATAAAGCCCAAAAAAATACCTTTGAAAATAGTCATTGAACCGCCCGTTCTATTTTGTGACTGGACAGTTTACTTCTATTTTTACAGCTTGTCACGCGCTGATTTTTTACGGCCCTTGGACTAAAACACCGCCTTCCAAAGGGCCAAAATGGCTTGCTTCTCAGGGTCCAGAGCAGGCTGTTTGACTTGGGTTGGTTCCTCATTCAACCTGGCTTTGTGTTGCACCCGGCGCAACTCGCGGTAAGCCGAAGCAGCCGACAGGCCCACACCCTTTGGCAACAAACCCACCTCTTCAGCCCTTTGCAACAGGGCGATATTGCCCACGTTGTCTATCAAGGCTGGGTGGGCACTGGCGTACATCAAGACAATAAATTGAACGGCAAATTCAGCGTCGACCATGCCGCCAGGGCTGTGCTTGACATCAAACAATTCGGCTTTGACAGGGTGGGCTGCCAGCACCTTTTGCCGCATCCCCACAATTTCATTTTTCAACAAGTCGGCATCGCGGGGTGCGCTGATGACCGCCCGCCGGACCTCATCAAAACGCTGACGCATGTGCGCATCACCCATCACAAAACGGGCCCGCGTCATGGCCTGATGCTCCCACGTCCATGCTGTGTTGCTGCCGCGCTGTTGTTGATAATCAGCGTATGCGTTGAAAGTGGTCACCAACAAACCTGAGCTGCCATTGGGCCTGAGGGCGGTGTCAATTTCAAACAAGTCGCCTTCGGCTGTTTTGACGGTGAACCAGTTAATCAGCTTGCGGACAAAGCCCGCATACACCTCTTGCGCACGTTCATCGGGGTCTTCAAAGACAAACACAATGTCCAAATCACTGCCATAGCCCAACTCTTTGCCACCCAATTTGCCGTAGGCAATGATGGCAAATTGAGGGACTTCGCGGTGCCTAATTTTGAGGCAAGACCAACACCACTTGGCGGTTACTTTAAGAATGACGTCCGCCATGGCGCTTAAGTCATCGGCCACTTGCTCAACCGTTAAGTTGCCCTCGACATCGCGGGCCAAGGTCCGAAAAACTTCGGCATGGTGGGCTCGGCGTAGCAAGTTCAACAAAGCTTCTTCATCGTCTTCGCCGCTTCGCTTGAGTGCCTCACGCCGCGCCTCTAAGTCGGCCTCAAAGTCGACCGCCACAAAGCGCTGCTGCAACACATCGCCATGGGCCAACTCATCAATGACACCTGGGTGCTGAACCAAATAACGGGCGGGCCACTTGGCGGCACCCAACAATCGGAGCAAGCGCTCGTGGACTGCAGGCCGCTCTAACATCATGGCCAAATAGCTTTCGCGGCGCATCAAGGGTTCCATCCAATCGGCCATCCTGACCACCGCAATGGGCTCGACCCTGCCTTCTTTGAGCCACTG
>CALPYQ020000149.1 GCA_943327965.2 Singulisphaera sp. GP187 | reverse complement strand
TTACCCAACTGATGAACGTTGTTCTAGTGCCTTATTTGGCACATGCAGGACTGGCTTTGTCGATTGGTTTGGGGGCCTTGCTCAATGCGTCATGGTTGTTGATTGGGTTGTTACGCAAAGGCGTTTACAAGCCTCAGCCAGGCTGGCTCAAGTTTGGACTAAAAGTCATCTTGGCTACGCTTTTGCTAGCCCTCTTTTTGATTTTGATCTCGCAAAAATTTGACTGGTTGCTCATGCGGCAACAAGCGGGCATGCGACTAGGTCTGATGCTTTTGGTGTTAGCTTCTTCTGCGCTGATCTTTTTTGGCACGCTGCGCTTAAGTGGTTTGCGATTGCAAACATTTTTACGCCCCTAAAAAACCAAAGTAACTTATGAAGTTTTCAATTCAGGCTGTAACCCCTCTGAGCTATTTCAAAAGCTTGGTGGGTGCAGAGGGGCATTTCCCACTTTTGGAAGCTGCGGCGTCCATTGCTCAAGACGAAGAACCACAACTGGACATTCAAGATGTTTTGGCCACCTGCGATGCTTTGTTGGTCAGGCTCAAGAGACGCGTTAAATCAGAAGCCGATCCTATGCGCAAGTTGTCCGTCTTGAACCAGTTTTTCTACACTGACTTGGGCTTTTCTGGCAACGCCAACAATTTTTATGCCCCTGAAAATAGCTATGTCAATGAGGTGCTTCAATCACGCCGCGGCATACCTATTTCAATTGCCGTGATTTGGCTCGAACTTGCGCAAGCCTTGGGACTGAAAGCTGAGGGTGTTTCTTTTCCAGGACATTTTTTGGTCAAAGTCACATTGCCAGAAGGCTTGGTGGTTTTGGACCCCCTAACAGGCGAGTCTTTGGGTTTAGACAACTTGGCCGAAAGGCTGGCGCCTTTCCGCCCCATTTTGGGCGATTCAAGTGACATCGACACACCCTTGGGCTTGTTTTTGCAACCTGCACAGCCGCGAGAAATTTTGTCACGCATGCTGAGAAATTTGAAAGAAATTTTCAGCAGTCAGGAAGATTGGCCTCGCCTGATAGGCGTACTAGACCGACTGATTGTGTTGAATCCGTTGGCGCTTGATGAAAAAAGAGACCGCGGGCTGGCATTCATTGAATTGGGGCAAGTTCAGGAAGCGCGTGATGATCTGTTGCAATATGTCATGGCCCGACCTGATGCAAGTGATGTTGCTGAAATTCAAAAGCGACTGGCTTCGCTTCAGAATTAAATGCAAGTGATGCGGCTACTCAGCTGACCACCACCTGTGCGCCTTCTCCCTGCGCAGCTATGACACCAATTTGATATACCTTTTCGCCTAATTGACGCAAGGTCTCTGCGCATGCTGGTGCGTGAGATGCTTCAATGACCACGACCATGCCAATGCCATTGTTGAATGTGCGGTTCATTTCAGTATCGTCAATACCGGCCGTCTTTTGCAACCAAGCAAACAATTCTGATTGCGGCCAGCTGCCTTTTTGAAGGTGGGCTGCTGTGCCTTCTGGCAAAACGCGTGGAATGTTTTCAAGTAAACCACCGCCTGTAATGTGCGCCAATGCTTTGATGGGGTGCATCGAGAGAGCTTGTAAAACAGGTTTGACATAAAGGCGCGTAGGCGCCATGACGGCTTGTTTGAAGCTTTGACCGTCGAGTGTGGTGGGCAGATTGTTGGCAGCACGTTCAATGCATTTGCGAACCAAGCTAAATCCGTTGGAGTGAACGCCATGAGAACCCAAACCCAAAACAATATCGCCCGGCTTGACATCGCGGCCCGTCAAGATTTTTGATTTTTCGACAGCGCCCACAGCAAATCCAGCCAAGTCATATTCGCCGGCAGGGTACATGCCAGGCATTTCAGCCGTTTCGCCGCCGATGAGTGCACAACCGGACATTTCGCAACCATTGGCAATACCGCCTACAACGGCTGCCGCTGTGTCGACGTCGAGCTTGCCACATGCAAAGTAGTCAAGAAAAAACAAGGGTTCAGCACCCTGAACCAAGACATCGTTCACGCTCATGGCAACCAAATCGATGCCAACGGTGTCGTGCATGTTCCATTCAAAAGCCAGCTTGAGCTTGGTGCCCACACCGTCTGTGCCTGAAACCAACACAGGCTCTTTGTATCGCTTTGGAACTTCAAACAAGGCGCCGAATCCACCAATTCCAGCCAAAACGCCTTCCCGCATGGTTTTCTTGGCCAATGGCTTGATACGTTCAACCAAAGCATCGCCAGCAACGATGTCGACGCCAGCGTCTTTGTAAGAAAGAGGTGTTGAGCTCATGAGAAAAAAGGGGAAATTGGTAGGACGGAGGTCGGGAGGACTAAAATCAAGACTTATTTTAGGTGCAGTAGGCCGCGCATCTCATCTCAGCGACAGGTTCTTTTCATTATCTTTAACCTCAAATTGCCACCATGTCCTTGATCCAGTCTCCCAAAAGTTTAACCGTCGGGGTCGGTGTCGCAGTGTTGGTCGCGCTCCTCTTGTGGATGCTTGGGCCTGTTTTGGTCCCATTTATGGTGGCTGCCGTATTGGCTTACGCGTTGCATCCCGCTGTTCTGAGCTTACAAAAGAGAGTTCCTTGGTTGCCGCACACGCTTTCTGTGGTGTTGATAGAAATTTTTGCGTTGCTGGTTGTGGTGGGTGTGCTTTTTTTGTTGATTCCCATTCTGACCAAAGAAATTCCGTTGCTTCAGCAGCAACTCCCCAATTTGCTTGATCAGTTGGCACTGACCCTCAACCCTTTGTTGGCTCAGTTTGGTTTAAATGTAACGCTGGACATCGCTAGCCTTAAGTCGCAAATCATCAAGTACCTCAGTACCAATCGTGAAGATTGGATGGACCCCCTCATTGCCTCCTTGAAATTGGGGGGTAGTTTTGCCTTGGCGGCGCTAGGCAATTTCATTTTGATCCCTGTCGTGCTGTTTTATTTATTGAGTGAGTGGGATCGATGGGTTTCCCATGTGGTGGCTTGGGTGCCTGTTCCTTGGCGCGCTACTTACGACAGTTTTATGAGCGAGTGCGATGCCGTATTGGGTCAATATTTGCGTGGACAAATACTGGTCATGTTGGTGCTGTCTGTTTTTTATGCGCTGGCATTGATGATGTTTGGCTTAGATTTGGCGTTGCCAATTGGCGTATTTACAGGCCTTGCTGTCTGCGTGCCATATTTGGGATTTGGTTTGGGCTTGATCTTGGCCTTGCTGGCTGGCTTGTTGCAGTTTGCTTCTTTCAAAGCGGTCATCATGGTGGCTGTGGTTTATGGCGCAGGGCAGTTAATCGAAAGTTTCTGGTTGACCCCCAAATTGGTCGGTGAGCGAATCGGCCTCCATCCGCTGGCCGTCATTTTTGCGCTGCTGGCCATGGGGCAATTGTTTGGCTTTGTGGGTGTCTTGGTGGCATTGCCGGTCAGTGCGGTACTGTTGGTTGCCATCAGGCGTGCCCGCAATCAATATTTCAGCAGCAACTTGTACCAAGGTCCTACCGAATGAAGCAAATGGCTTTGGACATTGGCTTGCAATCGCTGCCCAGTTTGGAGAGTTTTTTTGCCGGCCCCAACTTGGCAGCCTTGCAGCATTTAAAGCTGTGGACTTCCGGCAGCATGCCTAGTCCAGTGCCCACCTACCTGTGGGGTGATGCAGGTTCGGGCAAGACGCATCTGTTGCGTGCTGCCTTTGCCGCCTTGAAGGATCAAGGCTTGTCAGTAGGGTGGATTGATGACACGAAGCAAACGCAACTTGCGTTTGATGAGTCTTGGGTAGCCGTCATCATGGATGACGTCCATTTGTACAACTTAGAACAACAACAGGCAGCATTCAATTGGTTCGTCAATGCCCTCACGCCCAAGTCTGGTCAACCCCGGTGGGTGCTTGCTGCGGGAATGATGCCGCCTGCGGATTTAAAGTTGAGAGACGATTTGCGCTCGCGTTTGGGCTGGGGGCACGTCTATGCTTTGCAGGTCTTGAGCGAGCCCGAAAGACTTTCGGTTTTGAATCAAGAAGCCGAACTGCGCGGTTTGCATTTGAGTGAAGAAGTGATGTCATACATGTTGAACCGTTTTTCCAGAGATTTAGGAAGCCTGATGACACTTTTGGATCACCTCGATCAATATGCTTTGCAAGCGCAAAGAGCCATCACAATTCCATTGATCAAGTCGATGTTGGAGAACGCATGAATCTGACGTTGTTTGATTTAGATCACACCTTGCTGCCCATTGATTCTGATTATTCGTGGGGTGAGTTTTCACTCAAAATTGGATGGGTCGATCCTGCGTCATTCAAAGCAAAAAATGATCAATTTTTTGCAGACTACCAAGCCGGCCAACTCGACATCCATGAGTATGTGAAGTTTTCGACTGAAGCGGTTCGCCTCAAGGGCCCAGAATTGGCGGCCCAAGCCCACCTTCAATTTATGCAAGAGGTGATTCTGCCCAACATGAAGCCGTCAGCCCTGAACTTGATCAAGCAGCACCAAGATGCAGGTGATCATGTCATGATTGTCACGGCCACCAATGAATTTGTAACGCGGCCAATTGCAACTGCCCTAGGCGTGACAGAGCTGATTGCCGTAGAGTTGGCCAGAGACTCCAAGGGTTGGATCACCGGTGAGATCTTGGGTACGCCATCTTTTAAAACGGGCAAAGTAACAAGGGTCGAGCAATGGTTGTCTGCACATCAAAAATCGTGGCAGGATGTTCACATTACTTTTTATTCCGATTCTTTGAATGATCTCTCTTTGTTGGAGAAGGCACAGACACCTGTGGCAACCAACCCTGATGCGCGTTTGCGTCAACTTGCGACCGATCGAGGCTGGCGCATACTAGAACTGTTTACATGATCAAAAAATTTATCCAAAAAATATTGGGCAAGCCACAGGCCGCAGCCTCGGCCATTTATTTCGGTCAGCGTGTTGAAATTCCACCAACGGTTCATGGCATCAATGTCGCCCTGGTCGATGAACGCGCCTTGAATGTCGTCAGAACCCTGCAAGATGCGGGATTCGAAGCCTATGTCGTGGGCGGCGCAGTCAGAGATTTGTTGTTGGGTTTAAGACCCAAAGATTTTGATGTTGCCACAGACGCAACGCCTGAAGAAGTCAAGGGTTTGTTCAGGCGCGCTTTCATCATTGGCCGGCGCTTTCGAATTGTGCATGTGGTTTACGGCAGAGGTCGTGAGCATGAGGTCATTGAGGTCTCAACGTTCCGTGCGCATTTAGACAACCGCGCTGCAGAGCAAGTGTTGGGCAATGAAAAAACCAGTAAATCAGAATTGGCCGGCATGAAGCATGCGGTCGATTCAAGTGGTCGTGTTTTGCGAGACAACGTTTGGGGTCCCCAAGACGAAGATGC
>CALPYQ020000148.1 GCA_943327965.2 Singulisphaera sp. GP187 | reverse complement strand
TAGCCATGCCTTGATGTTGAGTTATTTGGGTGATCTTGAAAATGCAGGCGGGCTGTTAGCACTTCAATCAAGGTTTGAGTCTGCAGAAGTAATTCAATCGAATTCGACAACCCAGTTTGTCGTGCGTACTCAAGACGGCACAGAAATAATGGCCAATCAAGTCATCAATGCGGCGGGCTTGTACGCACCCCAAATGGCTAGGCAGTTTAAAGGGACCCAATCAGCTTTGATTCCCAAAGCTTTCTTCGCCAAAGGAAGCTATTTCAGCCTGTCCGGTCGTTCCCCTTTTTCACGTTTAATTTACCCTGTGCCCGAGGCTGCTGGTTTAGGCGTTCACCTAACATTGGACATGGCTGGACAGGCTAAATTTGGCCCCGATGTGGAATGGGTAGATTCGCCTGACTGTTTAACTGTTGAGGCCCAAAGGGGCGATGGTTTTTACGCAGAAGTTCGAAAGTATTGGCCTGGTTTGAAAGATGGCGCTTTAATTCCTGCATATGCAGGCATACGGCCCAAAATCAATTCACCTTACGAGGCTGCAGCAGATTTTTGCATCCAAGGGCCGCAACACCACGGCACGGCTGGACTGGTTCATCTCATGGGTATTGAATCGCCAGGCCTGACAAGCTCATTGGCCATTGCCAACGAAGTAGTTCAATTATTGGCGTGACAGTTGCTTCAAAGCTTTTGCCACTTCGTGGACCAATGCAGGCCCTTTGTAAATCAAGCCGGTATAGATCTGAACCACATCTGCGCCTGCTTCTATTTTGCTAACAGCGTCGTAGCCATTCATGATGCCGCCTACACCAATGATTGGAAATTGCGGGCCTAAATGATTTCGCAAAAGTCGAATCACTCGATTGCTACCAGCTAACACGGGTGCGCCTGAAAGTCCGCCGGTTTCAGTGGCATGTGCCATGCCTTGAACAGCCACCCTTGAAAGTGTGGTGTTAGTCGCGATCACGCCATCGATGTTGTGCTTTTTTAAACTATTGGCAATGACCAAAATTTGATCATCGTCCAAATCAGGGGCAATTTTGAGAAACACAGGAACCTGCTTTTGATACTGCTCGGCCAAAGCCTGTTTTCTTTCGTTGAGCGCTGAGAGCAACTGATCAAGGGCTTCGTCAGTTTGCAAAGAGCGCAAATTCTTGGTGTTGGGGCTAGAAATGTTGACCGTCACATAGTCGGCATGCGCATACACGCCGCTGAGTCCAATGAGGTAATCGTCTGTGGCACGTTCTATGGGTGTCAGGGCGTTTTTGCCAATGTTCAAACCCAGAAGACGACCTTGTTGTCTGAACTTAGATTTTTTGACATTGGCCACAAAGGCATCCAAGCCGTCGTTGTTGAAGCCCAAACGGTTGATTAAGGCTTTGGCCTCTGGAAGTCTAAACATGCGGGGTTTGTCATTGCCTGGTTGGGGCAGCGGGGTGACGGTACCCACCTCGACAAATCCAAAACCCATGGCGCCCAATCCATCGATACAGCGTGCGTTTTTATCTAGCCCCGCAGCCATTCCCACTCGGTTGGGAAATGTCAAACCAGCCAATTGAACAGGATCGGACACCCAAGGCTGACGGTAAGCCTGATCGAGTGCCGTATTCTGGGTACGGGCCAATTGATTGAGGGTGAAATCGTGCGCCGCCTCTGGGTCAAGCTTGAATAAAAAAGGACGGGCGAGGGCGTAAAGGTTCAGGGACATTGGATAATCTCGTTTAGAACACACATTGTCTCAAATTAAGTTTATGAATCAAGACGAACTCAAAACATTGGTCGGTCAAGCCGCTCTTCAATATGTGGTGCCTGGACAAATTGTGGGGGTCGGTACAGGCTCTACCGTCAATAAATTCATTGATGCCTTGGCCAGTATCAAAGATCAAATTAAGGGCGCTGTTTCAAGTTCCGAAGCTTCTACCATTAGGCTCAAGGCCTTGGGCATTCCTGTTTTTGACAGCAATGAGGTCAGCGAATTGTCTGTCTACATTGATGGAGCCGACGAAATTAATGCTTTGGGCCATATGGTCAAAGGCGGCGGTGCTGCACTGACACGCGAGAAAATAGTGGCCGCTCAATCAAAAATGTTTGTATGCATCGCTGATGAATCCAAATTGGTCAATGTTCTGGGCGAGTTTCCTTTGCCAGTGGAGGTCATACCTATGGCCAGCTCACGCATCATGTCGCAGTTTGTTCAGATGGGCGGACAAGCTCAGATTCGCATGAAAGACGGTGCCCCACTGGTGACCGACAATGGACAGCACATCATTGATGTCAAAGGTTTGAAAATCAAGGACCCCGTTGCGTTTGAAACTCAAGTGAGCCAGTGGCCAGGTGTTGTCACGGTGGGTGTCTTTGCCCATCAGAAGGCCCAAGTTTGTTTGCTTGGCACTTCTGAAGGCGTTAAAACTTTAAAGTTTTAAATTAAGGGCGTGAACCGCCATTTAAGGAGTCCATCCCTTGGTGTCGCAACAGGGCATTCAAAGAGGGTTCACGGCCTCTAAAGGCCATGAATGAGTCTAGGGCTGGACGACTACCGCCAGCTTCCAAAATGGTTTCTAAGTAGCGCCTACCTGTATCTGGGTTGGGGCTGCCATCGGGCAAAGCTGTTTCTTCAAAAGCGGCATAGGCGTCTGCAGACAATACCTCTGCCCATTTGTAGCTGTAATAGCCTGCCGCATACCCGCCCGCAAAAATATGGCTGAAAGTATGCGCCATGCGATTGAAAGAGGGCGGTTGAATGACCGCAATTTCCGAACGCACTTGATTCAGAACGGGCATGAAGTCATCTTTAGGATCGTGTTCTGTGTGCAACAACATGTCCAGCAGGCCAAATTCAATTTGCCTTAAAGTTTGCAGTCCACTTTGGAAGTTCTTTGCTGCAACCATTTTGTCAAAGAGACCCTGCGGAAGCGACTCACCTGTTTCAACATGTGCGGTCATGTGCTTGAGGACTGACCATTCCCAGCAAAAGTTTTCCATGAACTGACTGGGTAATTCAACCGCATCCCATTCAACACCACTAATGCCAGAAACATCCCGTTCATTGACCTGGGTCAGCATGTGATGCAAGCCGTGTCCAAATTCATGGAACAAGGTGATGACATCATCATGGGTTAACAACGGGGGCTTACCATCGACGCTGTCAGCAAAGTTACAAACCAAGTGAGCGACAGGGGTTTGAAGTTGATTGCTATCGGGCCTGAGCCATCTGGCGCGGACATCGTCCATCCAAGCGCCGCCCCTTTTGCCAGCGCGCGCTGGCGGATCTAAATAAAACTGCCCCACCAATTGACCCTGACGCTCAATGCGGTAAAAACCGACGGCTGAATGCCACACAGGTGCATGGTCGGAGCGGATGCTAACGTCAAACAAGGTTTCAATGATTTTGAAAAGTCCCTGTAGAACCTTGGGTGCGGTGAAATATTGTTTGACTTCTTGTTCGCTGAAGCTGTAACGGGCTTCTTTCAGCTTTTCACCGATGTAGGGCCAGTCCCATGCTTGAGGGTCGTTGAGATTTAATTCTTGCTTCGCAAATTGGCGCATATCTTCGAGGTCTTGGAGCGCATAAGGACGGGCTCTTTGTGCCAAATCCCGCAAGAAACCAATGACCTTGCTTGGTGAATCTGCCATCTTTGTTGCAACAGAAACTTCAGCGAAATTTTGATAGCCCAACAACATGGCTTCTTCTTGACGCAGTTGCAATATCTCTTGAATATTCTGGCTATTGTCCAATTTTGCAAATGCACTGTCACTTTGGTCAGAGGCGCGCGTGACATAAGCTCTGTAAAGTTTTTGTCGTAAATCACTGCTTTTTGCAAACTGCATGATTGGCAAATAGCAGGGCATTTTGAGCGTGAGCTTGTAGCCTTCTTTTCCCTCTTTTTCAGCGGCTTCACGCGCTGTGGTTTTGACATCTTCAGGGACGCCCTCCAAGTCTTCAGCTTTAACGTAAAGTGAAAATTGATCGGTTGCATCCAAAGCGTTCTCACTGAACTTTTGGCTTAACTCAGCCATTCGTTCTTGGATTGCGGCATATCGAATTTTGCGCTCACCTTGAAGTTCTGCACCCCCTAATACAAAGTTACGCAGCGCGTTTTGAAGCGCTTGTTTTTGAGCAAAGTCCAAGGTGCTGACCTTGACCTCTTTGTATTTCGCATAGAGTCTTTCATCTGCACCCAGACGGGTCCAGAATTCAGTCACCACTGGCAAAGACTCGTTGTAGGCTGCACGCAATTCTGGACTGTCGGCCACACTGTTGAGATGGCTGACTGAACCCCAAGCTGTGCTAAGTCGTTCTGTGGCGACATCCAAAACTTTAGCGATGGCATGCCATTCAGATGGAAAAGATGGGGCGGTAACTGTTTCAAGGGCTTGAGATGCCACTGCCAGCAAATTGTCAATGGCTGGTTTGACATGCGCAGGCTTTATTTGATCGAACAAGGGCAATCCGCCTTGTTGTAACAGTGGATTGATTTCTGCTTGATTCGGAGAAGTAGTAGGCATGGTGATTGATTAATTTTTGTTTAAAACAATTTCTAGGGCGTCGCCTTAAAGACGCTCGGCCGCTTCTAAAGTGTTTACCAGCAGCATGGTGATGGTCATAGGACCCACTCCGCCAGGTACCGGTGTGATGTAGCTGGCAACTTTTTCGACGCTCTCAAAATCAACATCACCACAAAGTTTGCCTTCGTCATTGCGATTCATTCCCACATCAAGGACAACGGCGCCAGGCTTGACCATATCTGCCGTTAGAACATTGCGTTTTCCCACTGCTGCCACAATGACATCAGCTTGAAGCGTGATGGCTTTGAGGTCGGTTGTGGCACTGTGACAGATGGTGACCGTTGCATTTTTTTGGAGCAACATCATGGCCATGGGTTTGCCCACAATATTGCTTCTGCCAATGACGACGGCGTGTTTGCCTTTGAGTTCGTATCCAATGCTTTCTAGCATCTTCATACAGCCATAGGGTGTACAAGGCCAAAAGCCTGGCATTCCTGTCATGAGTGCGCCTGCACTGGCGATGTGAAAGCCATCGACATCTTTGAGTGGTGAGATGGCCTCGATCACTTTTTGAGCATCAATGTGTTTGGGCAAGGGAAGTTGTACCAAGATGCCGTGAATGCTGGGATCTTGATTGAGTGACTCAATGCGATCTAAAAGCGCTTTCTCCGTCATGTCTTCTGAATATTTTTCAAGCAGCGAGTGCAAGCCGCTGTCTTGGCAGGCTTTGACTTTGTTTCGAACATAAACTTGGCTGGCGGAGTTTTCTCCAACCAAGATGACTGCCAGTCCTGGTGTAATGCCCTTGGCTTTGAGTGCTGCAGTTCGGTTTG
>CALPYQ020000147.1 GCA_943327965.2 Singulisphaera sp. GP187 | reverse complement strand
CACCGCTGGTCAAAGACCATGACTCATGTTCAATGATGTGTTTGAGGGCCTGAATGTCATCGCCATAAATGGCGCGGCCGCCCAAAACCATTTTGAAACCGTTGTCGTCTTTGGGGTTGTGACTGCCCGTCACTTGAATGCCGCTGTTGCAGAGCGTATTGGCTGCAAAATAAAGTTGTGGCGTGGTGGTGAAGCCCACATCGATGACTTCGATGCCAACAGACACCAAACCACGAACCAGCGCAGCTGACAAAACGGGTCCGCTGAGACGACCATCGCGGCCAACTGCTACCGTGAGGCAATTTTCTTTCTTGGCCAATGTGCCAAATGCTCTGCCCAAAGCCTCCGCCAAGTCTTCAGTGAGAGTTCGCGGAAAAGTACCACGAATGTCGTAGGCTTTGAAAATTGAAGCTGTGACTTGCATAAAAAATCATCCATTAACTTTGGGGTGCCTTGCGCATTGTGCAATGCGTCAAGATCTGGCCCCTCTATTGTAGGTGGGCTGAGATGTTGAATGATCAAATCAGGTACGATCCAGCCCATGAACTTTCATTCGGAAACGCGTCAACTGAACTTTCAAAGCGCCTGGGGCCCCATGACCCTTGCGGCAAGCCCTGTGGGTTTGTGCGGCGCTTGGTTTGATCAACAAAAACATTTTCCGGCAACCAGTCATTGGCCAGTTGACAAGCAACATCCCATTTTGCAAGAAGCGCAGCAGCTTCTCCATCGATTTGGCAAGGGCTTGGTTCCCTCGGGTACCTCGGCTCAACATTTGTTAAGCAAATTACCCCTTGACCTTTCAGTGGGCACACCCTTTCAACAGGCCGTTTGGTTTGCCTTGATGCAAATTCCTTTGGGCCAGACTTGCTCGTACGGACAATTGGCGCATGCCATTGGCAAACCCAATGCGTCACGCGCAGTTGGAATGGCTGTGGGGCGCAACCCCATCAGCGTCCTAATTCCGTGCCACAGGGTCATTGGCAGTCAGGGGCAAATGACGGGTTACGCCGGTGGTCTTTGGCGCAAGGAAGCCTTGCTAGGTTTAGAGCTTAAAGCGAACAACATGCTCACACGCACAGCCGTATCCAACGCATGAGTGGCCCTCTTGAACCGACTCAGTCGCTTGATTGGCGTGCTGATTACTTGATGCTGGGCGCACTGTGGGGTGCTTCCTTTTTATTCATGCGCATGGGAGCCGCGGAGTTCGGTCCCTTGGCCACTGCATGGTTGAGGGTTTGCATTGCCACCTTGATGCTGTTTCCTTTGATGGTGTGGCAAGGCCACTTGCACATTTTCAAAGCCAATTGGAAATTGGTCCTCGGATTTGGCGTCATCAATTCAGCCATCCCCTTTGCACTCTACGCGTACGCGGTGATGCACATCTCCACGGGCCTGTCATCTATTTTGAATGCCACCGTGCCATTGTTTGCAGCCTTGGTTGCTTGGTTGTGGCTGGGTGATCGGCTGAACCGGTGGCGAATTGCAGGATTGGTCATTGGCTTCTTGGGTGTCTCTCTTTTGGCCAACCACCAAACCACCTTCCACAACGATGCCAATCCAGATGCAAGCGCTTGGGGTCAGTACACCGCCATAGCGGCCTGTTTATTGGCCACCGTTTGCTATGCCATTGCAGGGAGTTTCAATAAAAAATACATGCCAAATTTGCCACCCTTGGTGTCTGCCACGGGCAGCCAGTTTGGCGCCAGTCTGGCGTTAACAGTTCCCGCACTGTTTGCATTGCCTGAAACCATGCCTGGCGCACAAGCTTGGGGATCTGTCTTCATGCTGGGCATTGCTTGTACAGGCATTGCCTATGTGCTGTACTTTAGACTGGTCAACCGCGCAGGCCCATCCAAAGCGCTGACGGTTACCTTTTTGATTCCCGTCTTTGCGCTGGTTTATGGCGTGATTTTCTTGGGTGAGACCGTTACCCTGATGATGCTGCTGTTAGGCATGTTGGTCATTTTGGGAACCGCATTGTCTAGCGGTTTATTGCCCAAGAAATGACGCGCTCGCAACTGACCGCAGCCACCTTCTACATCTTGACCTGCAGAATTTCTTAACTTGGTCAAAACACCTCGTTGGTGCAAGGTGCGTGCTATTTCAGCCGCACGTTCCCAGGTAGGTCGCTCATAAGGCAAATCGTCTACCGTGTTGTAGGGAATCATATTGAGCAATGCATATTTGCCCTTCAACAATTTCACAATGCCTTCTATTTCCTCGGGCGTGTCGTTAATACCCTTCAGCAAGGTCCATTGGTACTGGATGGGATAGCCTGTTTGTTGGGCGTAATTTTCTGCAGCTTGCACCAAGTCCTGAGGGCTCATTTGAGGGGCCCGGGGCAATAACTCAGCCCTTAAGTCAGCACGCGTGGTGTGCAAAGAAACGGCCAGCGCAGGCTTCACCAGACCCTGGGGCAAGCGTTCAAAAACACGCGGATCTCCTACCGTTGAAAACACCAAGGATTTGTGTGCAATGTTGCCCACCGTACCCAGCACATCTATGGCCTCCATCACATTGTCAAGATTGTGGGCGGGTTCACCCATGCCCATGAAGACAACTTTTTTGACGGGTCGGTGTTGACGCGCAAACACCACCTGCGCCACCATTTCCGCGCTCCCAACTTGTTTGATGAGGCCATCGCGGCCCGTCATACAAAACACACAACCGACAGCACACCCCACTTGTGATGAAACGCAAACGCCATCTCGAGGCAGGCCCACCGTCTCAACAGTTTGACCATCATTCAAGGCCAATAGCCACCGAACAGAACCATCTTGCGCAGGATGGGCGGATTGCAATTGCACCAAGCTGGCCAGTGATTGCGAGATATCTGGCAATGCATTTCGCAATGCCGTTGGCATAAAGCTTTCTAGTGGACGGCGACCACTGTCTTGCGGCTTGGCTTGTGCCCAAAGCCGCAAAATTCGTTGTTCGTGAATGGGTTGTGCCCCCAATCGCCTTAAGCGGGATCGGATGTTGTTGATGTGGGTGAACGACTGTTCGGTCATGGCAGGCGTGAAATGCGTCCGCGCAAGTCAATCAAGCTGCAAGCAAATCGAGTAACTGTGCAGGGCTCTCAATTTGGGCATGCGCCTGCCAACTTTTCACATCGGATTGGACACCCAAATAGCCATAAGTGGCAGCCACAGTTTTCATTTGAGCGGCATGACCTGCCACGATGTCTCGTTCATCATCGCCCACGTAAACACATGCTGCGGGGTCGATGCCCAATCGCTTGGCGGCTTCTAGTAAGGGGGCAGGATGCGGTTTGGCATGTGGCGTGGTGTCACCACTGATCACAACCGCGGCGCTAGAAAAAAGCGGCATGGCTTGGGTCAGGGGCTCTGTAAAGCGTTTGGATTTGTTGGTCACAACGCCCCAAGGCATATTCAAATGCACCAAGCTTTGAATGAGTTGGGCAACGCCCTCAAAGGCAAAGGTGCGCTCTGTCATGCACGACTCGTAGTTCACAAAGAACTCTTCTTTGAGTTGTTCGTAATCGGGGTGGTCGGGTGTCCAGCCAAAGGCCAAGCCAATCATGCCTCTGGCACCGGCACCCGCCATGGGCCTGTAATAGGACAATGGCAAAGATGTCAGTCCTCTTGCAACGCGCATTTTGTCGACCGCAGCGCCCAAGTCCGGTGCACTGTCGATCAGCGTGCCATCCAAGTCAAAAAAAACCGCCTTTACGTTCTCAAATTTCATCTTCAAAATCCAAGCCGAATCAGTTGGTCAATGGCTTTTGAGTGGCCATCAAGTAATTCACATCGGTGTCCGTCCCCAAGGCGTAATGGCGCGTGAACGGGTTGTAGGTCATGCCTTTCATTTGCATCACATCAAGGCCGTAGGCGCGAACCCAGTCAGCCAACTCGCTGGGTTTGATCATGCGGGCATACTCGTGCGTGCCTTTGGGCAACAAGTTCAAGATGTATTCCGCACCCACAACAGCAAACAAAAACGATTTGGGGTTGCGGTTCAAGGTAGAGAAGAACACCCAACCACCAGGCTTCACCAGAGCTGAGCAGGCTTTGACAACGGCTGCAGGATCGGGCACATGCTCGAGCATTTCCATGCAAGTGACGACATCGTATTGACCGGCTTGCTCCTGCGCCAAATCTTCGGCACTGATTTCTCGGTATTCAACCCCTTGGGTGCCCGCTTCCAGCGCATGCAGCTGCGCGACTTTGAGGGACTTAACCGCCAAATCGGCACCCAAGACCTTTGCGCCTTGCCGTGCCATGGCGTCAGACAAAATGCCACCGCCACAACCAATGTCGACCACCTTTTTGCCAGCAAGTGGCGCCAGCGTCTGAATCCAAGCCAACCTCAAAGGATTGATTTGGTGCAATGGCTTGAATTCGCTTTCGGTGTCCCACCAGCGATGGGCCAGCTCCGAAAATTTGGCTAATTCAGCGGGATCCACATTGGAAGAGGAAAATTGCGAGGTGTTTGAATGTGTGCTCATGTCCGACATTGTCTCCGAAAGTAAAAAAGCCTCCCGGAGGAGGCTTTTTGCAATCTACTGCAGTTGAATGATTCAACTGATTGGCAGATTATCTGTTGGGGCGTGTACCCACAACTTCGATTTCTACGCGGCGGTTCTTAGAACGACCTGCATCTGTTTTGTTGTCAGCAACGGGTTGCTTTTCGCCCTTGCCTTCTGTGTAAACGCGGTTTTTCTCAATGCCCTTAGACACCAAGTAAGCCTTCACAGCGTCAGCACGCTTGACAGACAACTTTTGGTTGTAAGCGTCGTCGCCCACAGAGTCAGTGTGACCCACAGCAATGATGACTTCCAGGCTGATGGCCTTTACTTTGCCAGCCAAATCGTCCAACTTGGCTTTGCCGTCAGCTTTCAACACTGATTTGTCAAAGTCAAAGAAGGTGTCGGCAGCGTAAGTTACTTTGGTTGCGGCAGCGGGTGCTGGGGCTGGAGCGGGTGCTGGGCGTGCAGGAGCGGGAGCTGGGGCTGCAGCTCTAGGGGCTGGTGCTGGAGCAGGCGCAGCAGCAGGAGCTGGCTTAGGAGGAACAATGGCACCATCGCAACCAGCAGCAGCTGTTGCGGGCGTCCAGCTAGCATCGCGCCAGCACTGACCTGTACCGCTCTTCCAGGCATCGCCTGAGCCACTGCGCCAGTTATCGACTGTTTGAGCACCTGCGGCTGTTGCCAAGGCAGCTGAAGCCAACACCATTGCCACTTTATTCAATTTTTTCATGGTTCTCCTCATGGGGAATAAAAGCGCAGACATCCTGCGAGAAAAGATACGCAATGATTGACCATCACTCATTGCGTTGAATTCATTGTGCCATACAGAAGGCCGAAATCCCAAAATT
>CALPYQ020000146.1 GCA_943327965.2 Singulisphaera sp. GP187 | reverse complement strand
GTGATTGACATGCTGGTCAAGCATTGCGATCCATTTTGCGCCGCCATGGAAGCCGACTTTGGGGGCAGGTCGCCCGTTTTTTCCATGATGAACGATGTGGCCGGATCCTTGGGCTCGCTGAAGCACGCCAGAGACCATTTAGAAACTTGGATGCAAGACCAAACGCGCCCCAGCGTTCAACCGTTTGATGCATTTGGTGCCACAGCGTGGATCAAGTACCAGCCCAAAGGTGTTGTGGGCATCATTGGCACTTGGAATGCCCCGTTGTTTACCTTGCTTTCGCCTTTGGCCAGCGTCTTTGCCGCCGGCAATCGCGCTGTCCTCAAGCCATCCGAAATTGCACCGCGCACCGCAGCGTTATTGCAACAAGCCGTGGCCGAATTTTTCAAACCTGATGAGTTGACCGTCGTCCAAGGTGGCCCTGCCGTGGCCGCAGAATTTTCCAAACAAGCATGGAACCACTTGGTCTTTACGGGCGCAACCAGCGTGGGCAAACTCATCATGAAAGCGGCCTCTGACAATTTGGTGCCGGTTACCTTGGAGTTGGGCGGTAAATCACCCGTGATTGTTGGCAGCGGCGCCGACATTGCCAATGCCGCAGAGCGCATTGCCGTGGGCAAGAGTGCCAACTCGGGTCAGCTGTGTGTGTCACCCGATGTGGTCTGGGTCCACGAATCCGAATTAGAAAATTTGCTCACCCACATTCAGACTGTTTACAAAGGCCTCTTTCCCACCACGGCCGACAACGTCGATGTCACACCCATTGTGAATGACAGACACCTCGAACGCGTGGCGTCTTATGTTCAAGATGCCAATGCCAAGGGTGCAAGGATTGTGGTGGCCGGTGACGACAATGCTGCCAATCGTCGACTGCCGCTTCGCATGGTGGTCAATCCAAGTTCCGACACTGAGATTGCCAAGTGCGAAATTTTTGGACCTGCTTTGGTGGTTCGCACCTATTCAACATTGAAGCAAGCCGTGGCCGAGATCAATGCTGGTGAACGCCCACTGGCCCTTTATTACTTTGGCACAGACAGCCAAGAACAAGCCTGGGTGTTAGACCACACCTTGTCGGGTGGCGTGTCACTCAATGATGTGGTGATGCACCCCGCCTTACATGATGCGCCCTTTGGCGGTGTTGGCGCATCTGGCATGGGGCACTACCATGGTCACGAAGGCTTCTTAGAGTTTAGCCATGCCCGTAGCGTGTACAGCGCTGGCGGACACGATCCACGCCGCGAATGGGGCATGCTGCCGCCTTACAGCGATCAATTTGCACAAATGATTCGCGGCGCAGTTACGCCTTGAAAGTCCCACAGTGAGCTAAGCGGCTGAGGACTGGCTGGCCAAGTCCTTGGCATGTTTCATTGCGGCAAACACCATGGTGGGTTGCAAAACCAAGGTCAGCAACATGCCAAAGAGGCCCTTGAACCAAGCGTAATCACTGCCCACAATGTCGGGGCTGCCCAACAATTGAAGTAGCACGACAGACACGCCGCCCACCAAGATCATGCCCATCAGGCCAATGACCAAGGTACCCGTCCATAAGCCTGTTGGCATGAATTTCATCAACTTGGGTGGCGGCAGCGTTTCTAGTTGCGGTGCAGTGCCTTGCTTAAATTGGCGTCCAATCAGGGGTCTCAAAATGAGCCAACTGATAGCGGGCAACAAGAACCCCGTCGCAATCAAGTCAGTGGCGTAGGCGCCCTGTGTCCACAAGCCCAAAGCCGCTGTGTGACGGTGCATGGACCACGCAATCAGACCATTGATCAGGCCATTGATCAAACCGGGTGTCAGTTGCTGAGAAATAAAAAATTGAGCAGGCTTCATGGTGAATGTCCATCGATTTTGTGCACAGCGAATGACGTCAGGTTAATTCAGCCCCCAAGGCCAAGACATCGTCCATTTGCGTCATTACAAAGCTTCCAATTCGACCGAGTATCTGCCATCGATCATTCACTGACAAGGTGTTCCTGCCATGAACCAAGCCACTACAAATTTCTCCCCTGCCTCGCTCTTCTCTTTGAACGGTCATGTGGCCATCGTGACCGGTGCGGGCAAAGGCATTGGCCGCGCTTGCGCATTGACACTGGCACAAGCAGGTGCCGATGTGGCACTCACAGCGAGAACGCAAGCAGACTTAGAAAAAGTGGCCAACGAGATCAGGGCCATGGGGCGCAGGGCCATTGTGGTGGCGGGCGACATTGCGCAGGAAGCCACCATGGACACCTTGGTTGCACGCACTTTGCAAGAGCTTGGCAAGATCACGATATTGATCAACAACGCTGGTGGCGCTGGCCCTAATAGCCCCCTCAAAATGGGCGGCAACGACTTCAGTGCGGTATTGGCTTGGAACGTTACCCCTGCCTACCTGATGATTCAGAAAACAGCCAAGGCCATGCGTGAAGCGGGTGGCGGTGCTGTGGTCAATATTTCATCAGTCGCAGCACGGTATGCCCAAAAACACTTCAGTGCGTATGGTGCGGCCAAAGCCGCATTGAATCAAATGACGCGCAACTTGGCACAAGACTTTGGGCCAGCCATTCGCATCAACGCCATTGAACCGGGCACCATCATGACGGAAGCACTGGCGCCATTCTTAACACCCGAACGCACTGAGCGAATGTTGTCCAGCACACCCATGGGCCGCTTGGGTCAACCTGAAGACATTGCAGCTGCGGCGCTGTTCTTGGTTGCGCCTGCATCGTCTTGGGTCACCGGCAAAATTTTGGGCGTTGATGGGGGTGTGGAGGCACCGAACTTTTAAATTCAAACTACACAGTGCGCCCTGCCCGATTGCCTTCGTGCATGGCGCCTTCAATGTAGTTCACTCCCGCACAATCGCCAATGCGGTGCAAAGGTACACCGCAGTCTGCCAACTGAACAGCCACGGCATCGTCGGCTTCAGCACCAATGGCCAAGACCACTGAGTTGGCCGGTGTTTTTTGTACAACACCCTCTGCATCTTGCCAAACCACATGGCTTGAAGTGATTTCTTGAACTTGGGCTTTCAGTTGCAAGTTGCCGTGCGACTTGACCACATCCAGAACGCGCCAGCGCCTCACAATGGACAACTCGCGTCCGGCTTTGTCTGAGGGCTCAAGCACCGTCACTTCGCGGCCACGCGCCAACAAAAATTCAGCCAACTCAAGGCCCACTAAACCACCGCCCACGATGACCACTTTTTTGCCCAAAGGCATCCATAGTTTGGACAAACTTTGAAGGGCCTCTGCACTGTCGGTCACTTTCAACATGCCGCCCGCCTTGAACATGGCGCGCTCGGCCAAGCTCAATTTGGCCTTGGCCACTTCATCGGCGCGGTCGCCGGTCATGAGGCGGCGAAGTTCATCGCCGCTCCAGACATGCTGTTGGTCGGCACCCACTATGGCCGGTGCTTGGCGTTTTGCACCAGTGGCAACCACGATGACATCGGGTTTCAATGCGGCCACACTCTCTTTAGAAACTTGCGCCGCAAACTTCACCTCGATCGGTAAATTTTTGACTTGTTCAACCAAGTAGTCGAGCAGTTTGCCATTTTCTGGGTAGGCCAGTCCTGCAAAAAACAAAGTGCCGCCCAAGCGATCGCTGCGCTCGAGCAAAGTGACTTTGTGACCACGCAGCGACGCCACGCGAGCCGCTTCCATGCCCGCAGGACCACCGCCCACTATGACCACATGCTTGGAAACAGTGACGGGTGTGATGGGGTGTTCAAACTCATGCCCCGTCTGTGCGTTCACGGCACATTTGACGCGTCTGTTGACAAAAATTTCACTGACGCAGGCATAACAATAAATGCACGGCCGAATGTCTTGTGGCCGGTTTTGAATCAGCTTGATAGGAATTTCTGGATCGGCCAACATTTTGCGCGCCATGGCTACAAAATCAAATTGACCTTGTGCAATGGCCTTGGCAGCCACATCGGGCTCAATGCGTCCCGCCGTGATGACCGGAATGTTGAGCACACCTTTGATGGCGGCTGCATTGGACATGTACGCACCCGGCTTTTGCGGAATAGGCGCTTCCGTGAAAACCACACCACTGGTGAGCGTGGCATAGGCCGAAACACTGATGGCATCTGCACCTGCCGCTTCGCACATTTTGGCAGTGGCCATGGCATCGGCCAATGTGATGCCGCCAGGTGTATGCAACTCCTCGCCATCCAGTCGGACCCATACCGGAAAATCGGAACCGACACTGGCTTTGACTGCCCGCAAAGTGTCTAGCAACAAACGGGCACGGTTTTCGAGGGGGCCGCCATATTCGTCTTCACGCTGATTGGAATATGCCGATAAAAAGCCCGCCAAAATGTAGGTATGGGCACCGTGCAATTCGACTGCATCAAAGCCCGCTTGTTTGGCCCGCAAGGCAGCCGACGCAAAGTACGCCACCATTTGTGCAATGTCGTCATGGTCCATGACGCGAATGCGAACAGGGTGTGGACCAATGCCAATGAAGGTTTTGAGTTCTTCTTGGGTGATGGCCGACATCATGTCGTTTTTGACCATCTTTGGCATGGAAGGAACCCACAACTCGCGACCTTGTGCGCGGTCGAGTGCGGCTGTTTTGCCACCGTGCTGCAATTGCATGGCAATTTTGGCGCCATGTCGGTGAACCCTTGCTGCCACTTGCGCCAAACCCGGAATGAAATCGTCACGCGACACACCCACTTGGTAGGGCTCGCCTGTGCCATGAGGGAATGCGACCGAGCAAACACCCATGGTGAGCAAACCTGCGCCGCCTTTGGCCCGTTCCTCGTAATACGCTTGAATGCGTTCACCGCACGTTCCATCGGTTTCCGCAAAGTTGGAGCCCATGGGGGACATGATGATTCTGTTGCGAATTTCCAATTGACCAATGCGGCCAGGTTGAAGCAGCGGCTGATAAGGATTGCTCATGGGATTCCAAATACAAAGAGGTCTGTTGTGTCAGATTGTGGAAGCACCCAGCAGAATGACATCGTCCATTCGGACGCTGACTTTCAATGCCAAATCATGGACAGTACCCTCAAGCCTACATTGCCCAAACTAGACTTGGGCTAGCACTTTTATGATTCAGGAGTAAGCATGACCACCACTTTAATGACAGGATCGGCCTCTGGCATTGGCGCGGCAACCCGTGAAGCTTTGATTGCCGCTGGCCACACCGTGATTGGGGTAGACCTGAAGAACGCCGATATTTTGGGCGATCTGTCTACGGCCGCAGGGCGCCAAGCCGTCATCCAAGCAGCGCTCGAGCGTTGCGGCCAAAAAATTGACAACCTGGTGCTGTGCGCTGGCTTGGGTGCTCAAACCCAGCCCGCGTCCTTGGTCACATCGGTCAATTATTTTGGTGCGGTTGAATTGCT
>CALPYQ020000145.1 GCA_943327965.2 Singulisphaera sp. GP187 | reverse complement strand
GGAAGCGCCTGCGCCCAAGGCAGATTCGCGAATGGCGCGGCGCTCGACTTGGGTAGAACCGCAAGGCACGCAAATGATGATGCGGGGGCTGGGTCTGAAGGTGCTGCGGGGGTGCACCATGCGAATGAACTGCTTGAGCATTTGCTCGGTGACCGTGAAATCGGCAATCACGCCGTCTTTCATGGGGCGAATGGCTTCGATGTTGCCAGGCACCTTGCCCAACATGGATTTGGCTTCGTGGCCGACCGCTTGCAAGACTTTTTTGCCTTGCGGGCCGCCTTCGTGACGGATGGCGACCACAGAGGGCTCGTCTAGAACGATGCCTTTGTCGCGAACAAAAATGAGGGTGTTGGCCGTGCCCAAATCAATGGCCAAATCGGTAGAAAAATAACGACGAAACGAGCTGAACATAACAAATCCTAAGCAACTGAAGCCATGATGCGCCTAGCTTGCAGTTTGGGGGGTCATTGAAGGGTGTAAATTGTGGGCTTGAACAAGCTTTTCTGGAGAGCTTGCAGCGAACACACGATAATAACCGATCGCCTGAAAAAAAAGGGGCATTGAGCCCCCATTTTTGTGGGTTACAGCTTCTGTAAAGAGTTACTTTTTTTATGTCCTTATCTGCCCAAGACATTGACCGAATTGCCAATCTGGCTCGGTTAGAGCTCCCACCCGAGGAAGGTCAACGCATGTTGGACCAAATCAATGGCTTTTTCACCATTGTGGACGCCATGCGAGCGGTCGACACCACCGGCGTAGAGCCCCTGCCACACCCCATTGCCACCATCCAAGAGATGGCGCTGCGCCTGCGCGATGACGTGGCCAGTGAGCCCAATCAGCGTGAAGCCAACCAGCAAAGCGCCCCCGCTGTCGAGCGCGGTCTGTTTTTGGTTCCCAAAGTGATTGAGTAAGGGCGCCCCATGACCGCTTTACATGATTTAACCGTTGCCGCATTGGCGGACCAACTCCGCGCCAAAAAAGTCAGTGCAACCGAGCTGGCGCAGCATTTCTTGGCACGCAGCCAAGCCGACGCATCGGGAGCCTATTTAAGTCTAAATCCAGAGGCCACCTTGGCGCAGGCCCAGCTAGCCGATGCCCAGTTGGCTGCTGGCACGGCAGGCCCATTGGCCGGCGTGCCCATGGCGCACAAAGACATTTTTGTCACCACCGACTTTCCCACCACGGCGGGCTCCAAGATGTTGGAGGGCTATCGCTCACCCTTTGACGCCACGGTTGTGCGCAAGTTGGGCGTTCAGCCAGGCGGTGCGGGCATGGTCAATGTGGGCAAGCTCAATTGCGATGAATTTGCCATGGGCTCGTCCAACGAAAACTCGGCCTACAAATCGGTCACCAACCCCTGGGACACAACGCGCGTGCCGGGTGGCAGTTCTGGCGGAAGTTCTGCGGCAGTGGCTGCACGCTTGGTGCCAGCCGCAACCGGCACAGACACGGGCGGCTCGATTCGCCAACCGGCCAGCTTTTGCGGTATCACGGGCATCAAGCCTACTTACGGCCGCGCTTCACGTTACGGCATGATTGCCTATGCCTCTAGCTTGGACCAAGCCGGCCCCATGGCGCGCACTGCAGAAGACTGCGCGCTCATGCTGTCGGCCATGTGTGGCCCCGACCTAGACCGCGACTCCACATCGCTCGATGTGCCCGAAGAAAACTTTGCCCGAGACTTGAACGCGTCTCTCGATGGCTTGCGCATTGGCATTCCTCAAGAATTTTTTGGCGAAGGCTTGGCACCGGGCGTTCGTACCGCCGTAGATGCCTCATTGAAAGAATACGAAAAACTTGGCGCCAAGTTGGTCCCAATTAGCTTGCCACGCACAGAACTCTCAATTCCCGTTTACTACATCATTGCCCCTGCAGAAGCGTCTAGCAATTTGAGCCGCTTTGATGGTGTGAAGTTTGGTCATCGCACCAAGGATTACACCGATTTGGTGTCAATGTACAAGCGCTCTCGCGCTGAAGGTTTTGGCGAAGAAGTAAAACGCCGCATCATGACGGGTGCTTATGTGTTGTCGCATGGTTATTACGATGCGTACTATTTGCAGGCGCAAAAAATCAGGCGCATGATTGCCGATGACTTTCAGCAAGCCTTCAAAATTTGCGACGTCATTGCCGGCCCCGTAGCGCCCACCGTGGCATGGAAATTGGGCGAGAAAGCCCATGATCCTGTGGCCAATTATTTGGCCGATATTTTCACCTTGCCCGCTTCATTGGCTGGCTTGCCAGGCATGAGTGTGCCAGCAGGCTTTGGCGAAGAGGGCATGCCTGTTGGCTTGCAGCTCATTGGCAATTATTTCAAAGAAGCACAGTTGCTCAATGCCGCACACCGTTTGCAGCAGGCCACTGACTTTCACCTCCGTCAACCAGGAGGCGCAAAATGACAACGAAGCAAAAATCTCTGTTGGTCCAAGGCTACGAAGTGGTCATTGGTTTTGAAACGCACGCCCAACTTTCAACGCAGAGCAAAATTTTCAGCCGTGCACCCATTGCGTTTGGTGCAGAGCCCAACACGCAAGCGTGTGCCGTAGATTTGGCGTTGCCAGGCACACTGCCTGTCATGAACAAAGGCGCTGTAGAACGCGCCATTGAATTGGGCTTGGCGGTGGGCGCGCACATTGCAGAAAAAAGTATTTTTGCCCGCAAAAACTACTTCTATCCTGACCTGCCCAAGGGCTATCAAATCAGTCAGTTTGAAATTCCGGTGGTGCAAGGCGGCGAGGTGTCGTTCTTTGTAGGCGATGAGAAAAAAACCGTTCGCTTGGTGCGCGCGCACTTGGAAGAAGATGCGGGCAAATCTTTGCACGAAGACTTCATTGGCCAAAGTGGCATTGACCTGAACCGTGCAGGCACACCGCTGTTAGAAATTGTGACCGAACCCGACATTCGCTCTAGCGAAGAGGCGGTGGCCTATGCCAAAGAGCTGCACAAAATTGTGACTTGGATTGGCATTTGCGATGGCAACATGCAAGAGGGCAGTTTCAGGTGCGATGCCAACGTGTCGGTGCGCAAGCCTGGCGCCCCTTTAGGTACCCGCCGCGAAATCAAAAACTTGAACAGCTTCAAGTTCATGCAGCAAGCCATCGACTTTGAAGTGCGTTGGCAGATTGAACAAATTGAAGATGGCTTTGAAATTCAACAAGCCACGGTTCTGTTTGACCCCGACACGGGCGAAACACGCGCCATGCGCACCAAGGAAGATGCGGCCGATTACCGTTACTTCCCCGATCCAGATCTGCCACCTTTGGTGATTGGTCGCGATTGGGTGGCTCGTGTGCAATCCGAGATGACCGAACTGCCCCGTGTGATGGCCGCACGTTTCGTGGCCGACTATGGCTTGCCCGAATACGACGCCACCACCCTCACACAAAGCAAAGCCATGGCCGCTTACTTTGAGGCAGCCGCCAAGGCTTGCGGTCAGGCCAAGTTGGTCAGCAACTGGGTCATGGGCGAAGTGTCACGGCGCTTGAACGCCAGCGACGTCGGCATTGAACAAGCGCCTGTCACTGCTGCGCAACTGGCTGCCATGATCGGCCGCATTGCCGACAACACCATCAGCAACAGTGCTGCCAAGCAAGTGTTTGATGCACTGTGGACCGAGGGCGGTGAAGTAGACGCCATCATTGAGGCCAAAGGCTTGAAGCAGATGAACGACACCGGTGCCTTGGAAGCCATCATTGACGAAGTGCTGGCCGCCAACCCCAAGAACGTGGAAGAGTTCAGAGCAGGCAACAGCAAAGCCTTGAACGGCTTGGTCGGACCCATCATGAAAGCCAGCAAAGGCAAGGCCAACCCGGGCCAGGTGAATGCGCTGTTGTTGAAAAAATTACAGGGTCAAACGCCGTAACGATCTCGGTAGGCTTGCACCTTGGGCAGGTGCTGGCCCATCTCGTTGCCGCTTTGGGTCGACAAGTAAGCCAATAAATCGGACAGTTCCGCAATGCAGCACACGCTCATGCCCAGCGTATTGCGCACATATTGCACAGCACTGTGCGGCACGTCCTTGACCGAGCCATCGGCCTGAACTTCTGTGGCCATTTCTTGGCGGTCAAGGGCAATGGCAATGGCGTGCGCTGTGGCGCCGGCCTTTTTAATCAGCTCAATCGATTCGCGAGCGGCCGTACCAGCACTCATCACGTCATCGACAATTAACACGCGACCTTTGAGCGGCGCGCCCACCAAGGTGCCGCCTTCGCCGTGGTCTTTGGCTTCTTTGCGGTTGTAGGCAAAGGGCACGGTTTTGCCCAAACGAGCCAGCTCAATCGACACGGCAGCGCCCAAAGGAATGCCTTTGTAGGCAGGTCCAAAAATCATGTCGAATTCGATCCCGCTGGCCATCAACGCTTTTGCATAGAATTGGGCGAGTTTTCCGAGTTTGGCGCCATCGTCAAACAAGCCTGCGTTGAAGAAATAAGGGCTCATGCGGCCCGCTTTGGTTTTGAATTCGCCAAACTTGAGCACGCCTGCATCGACGGAAAATTGAACAAACTCTTGCGCCAAGGCTGCTGTGTCAGTTTGCGGTGTGTGTCCAGTCACCATGGGGAATTCCTTGTTTAAATTAACCAGCTTGAACTTGAACGGCATCCGTTCGGCGGCCACCAAAGGCGTGGAGGCCTGGATTGCTCAAAACAATCCCGATTGTATTTGTGTGCAAGAGGTTAAAGCACAAGCGGCCGATGTGGCTGGGAAATTTGAATCTTTGGCGGGTTTAAAGGGCCATTTTCATTTTGCTGAGAAAAAAGGCTACTCGGGGGTGGCGGTTTACAGCAAGCACGAGCCTTCGGAAGTGATTGTGGGCATGGGCTCCGAGGAGTTTGATGCAGAGGGCCGGTTTGTGGAACTGCGCTTTGACACAAGCAAGCGCAAGCTGTCTGTGATCAGCACCTACTTTCCCAGTGGCTCATCAGGCCCAGAAAGACAGGAGGCTAAATTTAGATTTTTGGATCACATGGGGCCGCATTTGAAGTCTTTGGGCGCAAGAAGGGAGTTCATCGTGTGCAGCGATGTAAATATTGCGCATCAGCAAGCCGATTTGAAAAACTGGAAAAGCAACCAAAAGAACAGCGGCTTCTTGCCCGAAGAGCGCGCATGGATGACGCACATGACCACCGAGGGCCCCTTGGTCGATGTCTACCGTCAATTGCATCCTGACACCACCGATGCGTGTTACACCTGGTGGAGCAATCGCGGGCAAGCTTATGTCAAGAATGTGGGCTGGCGATTGGATTACCATCTGGCCACAGCGGCGTTGGCATCAGGGGCCCAAAAAGCAGCCATTTACAAAGATTCGCGTTTTAGCGATCACGCGCCGTTGACCATCGATTACGAATGGACGCTCTGAGATTGACGGT
>CALPYQ020000144.1 GCA_943327965.2 Singulisphaera sp. GP187 | reverse complement strand
CTAAGATGTTTTACGTCACTGTGAACTAATTCACACCCCTACAAAAAAAGACACCCTCGTGAACTGCACCCCAAAAGTTGGACACCAATCCAACCTTTGGGGTGTTTTTCATGGCGAAGTACGACGAGAAATTTAAAAAATCTGTAGTTCAAGATTACTTAGCTGGCGGTGGTGGCTACAGAGGGCTTGCTGCCAAGTACGGTGTGACGCATGGTCAGATAAGGCATTGGGTGGGCTCTTATCGGCAAAACGGTGATGAGGGTTTAGCCAAGAAGTTCAGTCATTACAGTGCTGAATTTAAGCTTCGCGTCCTTGAACACATGTGGCGAGAAGAACTGTCATTTAACCAGACCATTCACTTATTTGATCTTCGCGGTGGTGGAGGTGTTGTCTCAGCATGGCAGCGCAAGTACCATGAGGGCGGTATCACAGCACTAGCCCCCAAGTCTCGAGGGCGTCCTAAACAGATGAAGTCTCCTGAACCCCTTAAACCACTAGACGAAAATCCAACAGAGACCAAAACTCTGCAAGAGCTGCAGCGAGAAAACGAGTACTTGCGAGCGGAGGTGGCTTATCTAAAAAAGTTGGATGCCTTAGTTCGAGCCAAGCAGCAGGCTGCGCAGACAAAACGCAAGCCCTGATCGAACTAAGGCAGCAGCACCCATTGGCCACGTTGCTCCAGGTGGCTGAGCTTTCGCGTAGCACCTTCTACTACCAAGCCAAGGCGCAACAAGGGGTTGATAAAGATAAGGATTTGAAGGTTCGCATTCGTGAGATTTACGACCGGCATAAGGGGCGGTATGGCTATCGACGCATCACGGCCGAGTTGTGCCGAAGTGGTTGCGAGGTCAATCACAAGGCGGTTCAACGGCTGATGCAGCTGCAAGGCCTGAAGTCGCTGGTGCGCCCCAAGAAGTACCGCTCATACCGTGGCCAGTTCAATGCTAATGTTCCCAATATCTTAGACCGAAAGTTCTGCGCTGACAGGCCAAACAGCAAGTGGGTGACGGATGTCACGGAGTTCAATGTTCGAGGCAACAAGCTGTATCTCTCGCCGGTGCTGGACCTGTACAACGGGGAGGTCGTTGCCTATGAGACAAAAGAGGATCCTAAGATGCCCCTGGTCAGCGAGATGCTCAAGAAAGCGTTGAGCACACTTGGCAGGGACGAAGCGCCACTGCTTCATTCAGATCAGGGATGGCACTATCAGATGGCTTCGTACCAACGCCAGCTTGCGGAAAGAGGTTTGACGCAGAGCATGTCAAGAAAAGGCAATTGTTTGGACAACGCGACTATGGAAAGCTTCTTTGGCACACTCAAATCTGAGTACTTCTACTTGAACCAATTTGAAAGTGTGAAAGAGCTTGAGAAAGGCTTGAAGGAGTACATTCACTACTACAACAACGATCGGATCAAGACCAAATTAAAAGGGCTGAGTCCTGTGCAATACAGAACTCAGCCCTCTATGGCCTAATCAACTTCTTAAACCGTCCAACTTAATGGGGTCAGTTCATTTCTGGCTGGGCTTTTTTTTGACTAACTCAAGTGCTTGCCAATCAATCCCGCCAATTCAAACATCGTGATTTGGTCTTTGCCAAACACTGGTTTGAGTTTGGCATCGGCATTGATGGCGCGTTTGTTGGTGGGGTCTTGCAAGCCTTGCGCCTTGATGTAGTCCCACAACTTTTTCACCACCTCGGTGCGCGCCACTTTATCGGTACCAATGACTGCAGCCAAGTCGGCGCTGGGTGTGAGATTGCCAACGGCGGCTTTGCGCGGTGTTTTAGCGGCTGCGGTTTTCTTAGCCGCTGCTTTTTTGGCAGGGGCTTTGGTTTTCGCAGCTGCCTTGCCTGTGGTTTTTCCAGCTGCTGTGTTATCGCCTGCTGCATATTTAGCAGGCGTCTTGCGCGGCGGAAACTTGCTGGTGCGCGGTTCAAACTCAAACACCACTTTGTCTTCCTCGGCGTTCCAAGACAAGAAGGCTTTGAAGGCGCGGCGCGTGCGATTGCTCACAAACTTTTCTAGCAAGTCTGTTTTGCCCGTGCTGAGCAACTTGGCAATTTGCTCGCGCTCCACCACTTGTTGCAAGACAATTTTGCCGCTCTTGAAATTGCAAGTGGGCGTGGGCTGGCCTTCAGTGGGTACGGCTTTTTCACAAATATAGTTGCTGCCGTGCTCATGCACCGCAGCGCCGCATTTGGGACACGCACCCAAAGACTCGCTGCTGGCGAAGTCAACAATTTCGCCAGTCTCTTCGCTGTTTTTGTCGTTGCCAAAGTCAAACTCAAGCTTCCAATTTTTCTCTTCTTCGTTGTACTTCAATGCAATTTCAGAAGTGAAGGGCCAACCCGCTTTAGAGCGGAAGCCTTCCAGCGGGCCGATCTTTTTGTCACGCAAAAATTGCTCCACCTCAGTTTGCTCAAACGTTCGGCCAGCGGGTGTTTTGCCAAAAGAAAATCCACAACCGGTTGCAGCGGTATCGTCAGCCGAAGCGTCTTTGCCAACGCAGGCATAGCGGCGGTAGTTCTCTTTCACAATGCCGCCGCAGTTGGGGCAAGGTGTCGTCAAAGTCGCGTAGTCGCCGGGAATGGTGTCGCGGTCATACTCTTTGGCCTTCTTGACAATGTGCTCGGTCATGTCAGCAATTTGCTGCATGAAGTCTTCGCGGCTGAGTTTGCCTTGCTCCATTTGCGAGAGCTTGTATTCCCATTCGCCCGTGAGTTCGGGCTTGGACAATTCTTCAACGCCCAAACCTCGCAGCAGCGTCATGAGTTGGAAGGCTTTGGCGGTGGGAATCATTTCGCGGCCATCGCGCAAAATGTATTTTTCGTTAATCAAGCCCTCAATGATGGCGGCGCGCGTGGCGGGTGTGCCCAAGCCTTTTTCTTGCATGGCTTCGCGCAGTTCATCGTCGTCCACCATCTTGCCGGCGCCTTCCATGGCACCCAGCAAAGTGGCTTCTGAATAACGTGCAGGGGGGCGTGTTTTGAGGGGCTTGCTTTCCACCTCGCCTACGCCCACTTTTTCGCCAGGTGCCACAGCCACCAAGTTTTGGCCTTTGTCACCCTCTTTGGCGTCGTCCACCTCATTGGCCGCTTCTTTGCCATAAATGGCCAACCAACCGGGCTTGACCAAGACCTTGCCTTCGGTTTTGAAGCTGTGGCCTGCAGCCGTGCTGATGCGGGTGGTCACCATGTACTCGGCGCTGGGGAAAAACACGGCCATAAAGCGACGGACCACCAGGTCGTACAGCTTTTGTTCCGCGTCAGACAGGCCAGAAGGGGCCTGCAAGGTGGGAATGATCGCAAAGTGATCGCTGACCTTGGCGTTGTCAAAAATTCGCTTAGAAGGCTTGATATAGCCGTTGTTGAGGGCTGTCAGCGCATGGGGGGCCAAATGCTTCATGCCGCTGTCCGCCAACATGTTGAAGGTGTCCTTGGCCACCGGCAGGTAGTCTTCAGGCAAAGCGCGTGAATCGGTACGCGGGTAGGTCAGGGCTTTGTGGCGCTCATATAAGGACTGCGCCAGCGACAGGGTCGTTTTGGCAGAGAAGCCAAACTTGCCGTTGGCTTCGCGTTGCAAAGACGTTAAATCAAACAGCAGGGGGCTGGCCTGGGTGGTGGGCTTGGCCTCTTCTGTGACGGTGGCTTTGGCACCTTTAACGGCCGTCACAATGGCATCGGCCTCTGCTGCAGTCCAAACACGATCGGCTTTTTTCTCGGCGTCTTCGGTGTCTTTTTTCCACGCCGTGTTGAACCACTTGCCAGGATACGTTCCAGCCGCTGCATCAAACTGCGCGTGCACTTCCCAATAGTCGCGGCTGATGAATTTGCGAATTTGCTCTTCGCGCTCTACCACCACCGCCAGCGTAGGCGTTTGCACACGGCCCACCGTGGTTAAGAAGAAGCCGCCATCGCGAGAATTGAAGGCCGTCATGGCACGGGTGCCATTGATGCCCACTAGCCAGTCGGCTTCAGAGCGGCTGCGTGCGGCATCGGCCAAGCCTTGCATTTGCTGGTTCGAGCGCAGCTTGTCAAAACCATCGCGAATGGCTTGGGGCGTCATGCTTTGTAGCCACAGGCGCTGCACGGGCTTGCCCAAAGGAATGGTCTGCCCGGCCTTTTGCGTGCCCGCATATTGTTCAATCAAACGAAAGATCAGCTCACCTTCGCGGCCCGCGTCACAGGCGTTGACCAAGGCCCCCACGTCTTTTCGCTTGGCCTGTTTGACCACGGCGTTGAGGCGGGTTTTGGTTTTATCGACAGGCTTCAAGTCAAAGTAGGGCGGGATGACGGGCAAATGGGCAAAGCTCCACTTACCGCGTTTCACGTCAAACTTCTCGGGCGCCTGAATTTCTACCAAGTGGCCCACGGCGCTGGTCACCACATAGGTTTCACTCTCAAAGTGGTCCTCGTGTTTTTCAAATTTACCTGCTATCGGCGTCAAAGCACGCACGATATCCTGAGCCACCGAAGGCTTCTCTGCAATTACCAATGTTTTCATCTCATACAATCCGGTCTCGCGTGCGCGCATGCGCACGTGTACACACACGGGCACGCGCACACGCGCGCCCACATGTTTTCACCATAACAAATTTTTAACGCCGTGGTCAAAAAATCGAACCTGTCGACAAAATCGACTTCAAAGCCTGCAGCCAAGTCTAAGGCCACGGCGCAAGCCGCTTCTTCGGGTCGTCGTGTGCAGGTTCGCCGATCGGGCGTCCACGGCAAGGGTGTTTTTGCCTTGCAAGACCTTGCAGAAGGCGAAACCATCTATGAATACGTGGGTGAAGTCATCAGCTGGGAAGAGGCCCAAGACCGCCACCCACACGACCCGTCTGACCCCAATCACACCTTCTATTTCCATGTGAATGAGGACAAAGTCATTGACGCGCTGCATGGCGGCAACTCATCTCGCTGGATCAATCACAGTTGCAACCCCAACTGTGAAGCGGACGAAGAAAACGACCGCATTTACATCAAAGCCATTCGCAACATCAAGGCTGGCGAAGAACTGAATTACGACTACGGTCTGATCATTGACGAGCCCTACACGCCCAAACTGAAGGCCGAATATCCCTGCTGGTGTGGCAGCCCCAATTGCCGCAAAACATTGCTGGCGCCCAAGCGTCGCCCAGCAACACCCAAAATTCCAAGCCAAATTAAGAAGATTGAAAAGAAGATCAAGAAGCTGAAAAAAGAGCTCAAAGAGGCCAAAAAGAAAGCTTGAGGCGACAAGCCATGAACTCCAAGGCAATGCCTCAACGCTGGCCGGCTGAAAACATTTGGGAGGCTGTTGTGCCCCATTTGCCGGGGTTTAGCGTAGAGATATTGCCCGAGATTGACTCAACCAACACCGAGCTG
>CALPYQ020000143.1 GCA_943327965.2 Singulisphaera sp. GP187 | reverse complement strand
TACCACGACAGCCCGTTCGGCAAAGAAGCCATTCCAATTTTGCAAGAACGTGCAGCCATGCACGGCTTCAAGCTGAGCTTGTTGCCCGTAACACACCCTGGTGTTGAGCAAAAATCAACTTGGTTGCAAATTCGCCGTGATCGCCCTGATTACGTCGTCAACTGGGGCTGGGGTGTGATGAACTCCACCTTGCTCAAAGAAGCGCAAGCCACTGGCTACCCCCGTGAGCAAATTTATGGCGTGTGGTGGGCAGGTGCTGAGCCAGACGTCAAAGACGTTGGCATGGGTGCCAAAGGCTACAACGCCATCACGATGCAACACGGTACCGAAAAAGGTTCCGCCGTTGTGAAAGAAGTTTTGGAAAAGTTGCATGCCAAAGGCCAAGGCACAGGTCCTAAGGACGAAGTCGGTGAAGTGCTTTACATGCGCGGTTTGTTCAGCGCCATGTTTGCGGTTGAAGGCGTTCGTCAAGCCCAAGAAAAATACGGCAAGGGCAAAGTCATGACCGGCGAGCAAGCGCGTTGGGGTTATGAGAACCTGAACCTGACACAAGCCAAGTTGGATGCGTTGGGCTTCAAAGGCGTGTTGCGTCCTGTGTCTACTTCTTGTGCCGACCACATGGGCGCCAACTGGGCCCGTATCCACACATGGAACGGTAGCAAGTGGGAGTTCACCAGCGACTGGTACCAGGCCGATGAGCAAATCATCAAGCCAATGGTCAAAGCCGCTGCTGACAAATACGCTGCTGAGAAAAAGCTGACACGCCGCACACCGGCTGACTGCCAGTCTTAATTAGACGCCACTTGCTTTAGGCAAGCTTGGGTTACTGCTTTGGCAGTTGCCCATTGAAAGTTTGGTAACTGCTTCGGCAGTTGCCAAATGAAAGCTTCGAAACACACTCGAAGTTTTCATTTGGTCAAAGGGGCAAAGTCCATGAGCGAGAAAAATATAGTTCTGAATGTCAATGGCATTGAAGTCATTTACAACCACGTGATCTTGGTTTTAAAAGGTGTTTCATTGCAAGTGCCCGAGCAAGGCATTGTGGCCATCTTGGGCGGCAATGGCGCTGGCAAAACAACCACCCTGCGGGCCATTTCCAACTTACTCAAAGGCGAGCGGGGCGAGGTCACCAAGGGCAGTATTGAGTTGCGCGGTGAGCGCATCGAAAACTTGTCGCCTGCCGATTTGGTCAACCGCGGTGTGGTTCAAGTGATGGAAGGCCGCCACTGCTTTGCCCACCTGACCATCGAAGAAAATCTCATGACGGGCAGCTACACCCGCACCGACAAAGGCGAGATTGCTGCCAACCTTGAAAAGGTTTACACCTATTTCCCCCGTTTAAAAACACGCCGTACGTCACAAGCAGCCTACACCTCGGGTGGTGAGCAACAAATGTGTGCCATTGGCCGCGCGCTCATGACCAATCCCAACATGGTGTTGTTGGACGAACCCTCCATGGGCTTGGCGCCGCAAATTGTGGAAGAGGTTTTCAACATCGTCAAAGACTTGAACGAAAAAGAAAAAGTCACCTTCCTGATTGCTGAGCAAAACACCAACATGGCGCTCAAGTATGCAGACTATGGCTACATCATGGAAAGCGGCCGCATTGTGATGGACGGTGCCGCCAAAGACTTGGCTTCTAACGAAGACGTGAAAGAGTTTTACCTCGGCATGGGCGGTGGTGAACGCAAGAGTTTCAAAGACGTGAAGAGTTACAAGCGCCGCAAGCGTTGGTTGGCTTAATTTTCCAAAAACATTCAAAGGATTTTCATGAACACGCACCTGGATGCATTGGAAACGCGCGCCCCTGCTGACCGTGAAGCAGCGTTGTTGGCAGCCCTGCCCGCGCAAATTGCCCACGCTCAAAAAAATGCACCGGCATTGGCCGAAGCTTTGAAAGGCATCAATCCGGCTGACATTACAAGCCGTGCCGCATTGGCCAAGTTGCCGGTGGTCCGCAAATATGAATTGCTTGAAAAACAAAAAGCCTCGCGTGCAGCAGGCGCCAGTGTTTTTGGGGGCTTCAGTGCGGTGGCCTTTGGCAAACACATGCCTCGTGTGTTCTCAAGCCCCGGCCCAATTTACGAACCAGAAGGCGCGCGCGCCGATTACTGGCGCATGGCACGTGCCATTGCGGCGGCGGGTTTTAAATCTGGCGAACTCATTCACAACTGTTTCAGTTATCACTTCACGCCAGCGGGCTCCATGATGGAGACAGGCGCGCATGCCTTGGGATGCACCGTGTTCCCCGGCGGCATTGGCCAAACCGAGCAGCAAGTTCAGGCCATGGCCGAGCTTCAACCAGCGGGCTACATTGGGACGCCTAGCTTCTTGAAAATCATCATTGAGAAAGCCGCCGAAATGGGCGTGGCTTTGCCCTCCGTCAAAAAAGCCCTGGTCTCAGGTGAAGCCTTTCCTCCCAGCCTGCGGGACTGGATGACCGCCAAAGGCGTCGACGCTTACCAGTGCTATGCCACCGCCGATGTGGGCCTGATTGCCTACGAAACCAGTGCCCGTCAAGGCTTGGTGGTCGATGAAGGCGTCATTGTGGAAATCGTGCGACCCGGTACCGGCGACCCAGTGCCCGAGGGCGAGGTGGGCGAGTTGGTCATCACCAGTTTGAACCCAGACTATCCCTTGATCCGATTTGGCACCGGCGATTTGTCGGCCATCTTGGCAGGCACTTGCCCAACAGGCAGGACCAACCAACGCATCAAGGGCTGGATGGGGCGCGCAGACCAAACCACCAAAGTGCGTGGCATGTTTGTGCACCCTGGCCAAGTGGCTGAGGTGGTCAAAAGATTCCCTGCCGTCTTGAAAGCCCGCTTGGTGGTGCAGGGCGAAATGGCCAACGACAGCATGGCGTTGCATGTAGAAACCAATACCGCTCAAAGTGCAGAAGCCGAGTTGAAGGTCCAGATTGCAGAAGCCATTCGCGACATTACCAAACTCCGCAGCGAAGTACTTTTGGTTGCGCCTGGCTCCTTGACCAATGACGGCAAGGTGATTGAGGACGCCCGCAGTTACCAATAAAAAGTTGATTTGGCGCAGAAAACCTTGGTTTCTGCCGTCAAAAGACCTTAAATTTTGTATTGTCAGTACATTCGATAGTAGCTTTGGGGCTGATGTCCCACTACACTTTGCGTTCCAAATTAGGAGATGAAGATGAAACGTTTGTTGGTCATTGCTGCTGCTGCCCTGACATTGGTTGCGCACGCACAAAGCTTCCCTGGTTCTAAACCAATTTCCATCGTGGTGCCATTTGCTGCAGGCGGCCCCACAGACAAAGTGGCACGCGACCTGGCTATCACCATGGCCAAAACAATGCCGGGTGCCAATTTTGTGGTCGAGAACGTTGCCGGCGCTGGCGGCACCATTGGTGCCAGCAAAGTTGCGCGCGCCAACCCCGATGGCCACACGCTCTTGTTGTTCCACATTGGCATGGCCGCTACACCTGCTCTGTACCGCAAACTCTCTTACAAGCCTTTGGAAGATTTTGAGTTTTTGGGCATGGTCAATGACGTTCCCATGACCTTGGTGGGTAAGCCGCAATTGCCTGCCAACACCTACCGCGACTTTGAAAACTACATCACGGCCAACGCTGGCAAACTGAACATTGCCCATGCAGGTTTGGGTTCAGCTTCCCACATTTGCGGCATGTTGTGGCAAGCACAAGTGCAGTCCAAAGAAGCCATGACCACCATTCCTTTTGGCGGTACAGCACCAGCCATGAATGCGTTGATGGCAGGTCAAGTGGACGTCATGTGCGACCAAACAACCAACACAACGGCGCAAATTGAATCTGGCCGCATCAAGGCGTTTGCCGTCACGACAGCCAAGCCACTCGCAGACCACAAAGTTCTGAAGTTCTATCCTTCATTGCAGGAAATGGGCATCAAGAACTTTAACCTGACCATTTGGCACGGCCTCTATGCGCCTAAGGGCACGCCTGCTGCCATCACCACAGCATTGAACGATGCTATGAAAAAAGCTTTGAAGGATCCTGAGTTTGTCAAAAAGCAGGAATCATTGGGCGCTTTGGTCGTCACTGACAAACGCGTTGAGCCTGCTGAGCACAAGAAATTTGTGGCCGCCGAAATTATCAAAATCAAAACTGCAGTTGACGCTAGCGGCAAGTACGCAGACTGATTGCGTTGCACCAAAAAAAACCGCCGAGAGGCGGTTTTTTTTCGTCCTTTGAATGCGCTTAAATTGCAGTATCCACTCTCAAAAGGGTGGTCATTGGTTCAAGGACCTGGCAGCGCCCAGCAGGGCTGGAGATTCAGCGGCATGAATGACCCACACTGGGATGTCTTTGAGGTAACTCGCAAAGCGGCCTTTGGCTTCGAAGCGATCTCTGAAGGTGGAGGTTTCAAACCAGCCTAACCATCGCGGCACAATGCCACCACCCAAATAAACGCCGCCACGTGCACCCAAGGTGAGCGCCAAGTCACCGGCCACTGAGCCCAAGAAGCCTGCAAACATTTCAATGCTTTGGTAAGCCAAAGGGTCTTTGTCTTGCAAGGCCCAAGCCGTAATTTCAGCGGCACCCGCCACATCGACGGGGGCTTTCTTTTGCAATTGACGCAAGGCCAAGTACAAGTCGACCAAGCCAGGGCCTGACAAAACGCGTTCTGCAGACACATGCCCATAGCGTTGTCGAATCAGTTCGATGACGCGGTATTCGGTTTCGTTTTGAGCCGCCAAGGTGGTGTGACCGCCTTCGCCTGCAATGGCCACCCAGTGATCATTTTGATCGGTGGGCAGCAAGCCAGAAACACCCAAGCCAGTGCCGGGTCCGATGAGCGCTTTGGGCGCAAATGCCTGAGCATTTTGTCCGCCCACCTGCACCAAGTTTTCGGCAGGAATAGAGGGCAGCGCCAGCGCCAACGCTGTGAAGTCATTGATGACATTCAATCGCGCTAAGCCCAGTTGGCTTTGCATCTCAGATATTGAAAACGACCAATGGTGATTGGTCATGCGAACGACATCGCCGGTAATGGGGTTGGCAATGCCCAAGGCGCATGCAGCAGGCGTAGGCAGTTGCTTTAACGTCAGGTAAGTGCGAATGGCCGCTTCCAGCGTTTCGTGGGCTGCGCAGGGCAACACCAAAACATGCTCGATGCCACTTTGGGGCGACGCCTGCCATCCGAACCGGGCGTTGGTACCGCCCACATCTCCCAATAAACGCGGAAACGTATCAGTCACAAAATACGACTTGCAATGAATTAATTCACAAACTGCTCAGAGCCCACGATGCCCAGCTTGTTCAGGCCCAAGCGCTGAGCGCTGGCCATGACCTGGGCCACAGACTCGTACTTGGCCTTGGCGTGCGAGCGAATGTGCAGCTCTGGCTGCGGCTGCATGGCTGCAGCTTCT
>CALPYQ020000142.1 GCA_943327965.2 Singulisphaera sp. GP187 | reverse complement strand
TTACACAGAGCCCTATGCCGCCACTTGGGGTACGCCAGCCCATGAAGACTGTTTGTTAAGTTACGTCAACACAGCCAAAGCAGCCTTGGCTGTCGGATTGGGTGTCAACGCCGGTCATGATTTGAACCAAGACAATCTACCTCGATTTTCGCAAGCCGTACCTGGGCTGTTGGAAGTCTCCATTGGCCACGCTTTGATTGCGGATGCTCTGGAAGTGGGCTATGCCGCCACCGTCCATGGTTATTTGAAGGCCTTGGGCCGGTAACAGGTAGTCTGCCATGATTTACGGCATTGGAACCGACCTGTGCGATGTGCGTCGCATCAGAGCCAGTCTTGAAAAGCACGGCGATCGCTTTGCGCAAAAAGTACTGAGCGATGCCGAATTCGCAACGTACAAAGCCCGCGGCGCAAGGTGGCCCGAGCGGGGTGTGCGTTATGTGGCCACACGTTTTTCTGCCAAAGAAGCGTTTAGCAAAGCCATCGGAATGGGCATGCGCATGCCAATGACCTGGCGCTCTTGTGAAATTGGCAAATTAGCTTCTGGTCAGCCTGTGATTGTTTTGCACGGTGACTTGAAAACCTGGTTTGAGTCCCAACATTTAAAAGCACACATCAGCGTGACGGACGAGGCGGATTACGCCGGTAGCTATTGCGTGGTGGAAAGAACTGAATGAACATCCAAGCACCACTGATCATTGACATTGAAGGTTTTGCCCTGACGGCGACTGACAAAAAGCGCCTCAAAAATCCTTTAACAGGTGGCATTATTTTGTTTGGACGGAATTGGCAAAGTCGCGCTCAACTGACGGCCTTGTGTGCTGACATCAAAGCGGTTCGAAAAGATCTTTTAATTTGTGTCGACCATGAGGGTGGTCGCGTCCAGCGATTCAGAACCGATGGCTTTACCCATTTACCAGCCATGCGCCGTTTGGGCGAGATGTGGTTTCAAAATGGCAAGGGGCTTGAAGGTGAGGGCGTCTTGAAAGCCTGCAAAGCGGCTACAGCAGTGGGCTTTTTGCTGGCCTCTGAGTTGCGCGCTTGTGGTGTTGATTTCAGCTTTACGCCAGTGCTCGATTTGGATTATGGCGAAAGCAGCGTCATCGGCGATCGCTCTTTTCACCGCGACCCAAGGCATGTCAGCTTGTTGGCAAAAAGCCTCATTCAGGGTTTGCTTCGCGCGGGTATGGGCAATTGCGGTAAGCACTTTCCAGGACACGGCTATGTCAAAGCCGACTCGCATGTGGACATGCCCATCGACAAGCGCAGCCTTAAAGCTATTTTGAAAGACGATGCCAAGCCTTACGAGTGGTTAAACAACGATTTGACTGCGGTCATGCCAGCGCATGTCATCTATCCCCGAGTGGACGCCAGACCTGCTGGTTTTTCGCAAGTTTGGATTCAAGACATTCTGCGAGAGCAGTTGGAATTTACAGGGGCAGTTTTCAGCGACGATTTGTCTATGGCTGGTGCGCGCGTTTTGGATGACAAGCCAATTAGCTTCACACAGGCTGCTTTGGCGGCGCTCAATGCGGGCTGTGACTTGGCTTTGTTGTGCAATCAATCGCTCAAAGGCAGCCAAGTCATTGACGAGGTCTTAGAGGGCTTGGCCGAAGCGCAGGTGAAGTCTTGGTGGCAGCCTGATGAACTCAGTGAGGCGCGCCGATTGGCACTGCTGCCTACATCGCCCCCATTGGCTTGGGATGAATTGGTCCGTTCAGTCAACTACCAGCAAGCCCTAGCTTGCTTGCCTTGATATGCAATTGATCGCTTGGATTTTTAAATTATTTTTCAGCCTGCTTGGCTTGGTGTTTGTGCTGGGCATGCTTTGCATTTTGTTGTTTGCTTTGCTGTTTGGCACACTTTGGTCCCTGGTTCGGGGGCGAAAACCAGAGGTGTCTGTGGTGTGGCAGCGATACCAAGACATGGCTCGTCGCAAGGCGCCCTTTGGTACTTGGGGAACTACCACCAAAAACGACGCCGAAGTGGTAGATGTGGAGGCGCGCGAAGTGCCAGACAAGGCGAGGCAACACGATCGATTGCCACGAGACTAAAAAAGCGCCTAAGTTAATGGGGTCAGTTCAAACTTAGGCGCTTTTTTTATTCGTGCTCACGTTTCAGTGCAGGGAACAAAATCACATCCCGAATACTGGCGCTGTCGGTTAGCAGCATCATCAACCGGTCAATGCCAATGCCGCAACCGCCGGCGGGCGGCATGCCGTATTCCAGGGCACGGACAAAGTCGTGGTCAAAGAACATGGCTTCATCGTCACCGCTGTCTTTGGCGTCGACTTGTGCTTGGAAGCGCGCTACCTGGTCTTCCGCATCATTCAGTTCAGAGAAGCCGTTGCCAAATTCTCGGCCAGTGACGTAGAGCTCAAAACGCTCTGTCACTTCAGGACGCTCGTCATTGGCGCGGGCCAAAGGTGAAATTTCGGTGGGGTGTTCCATGATGAACGTGGGTTCCCACAATTTTTCTTCAACGGTTTCTTCGAAGTACAAGACTTGCAAACCGGCCAAAGATTTTTTCGACAGCTTGTTCTTGGCTTCGCTCATGCCCAATTTTTGTAAAGCTTGGATGAGCCATGCAGCATCGTCTACTTTGTCGCCAGCTTCTGTGTGTTTCACAATGGCTTCTCGGATGGTGAGGCGTGCAAAAGGTTTGGCCAAATCGACGGGTTTGCCAGCGTAGGAGAGTTGCAAATGTCCGACGGCTTTCATGGCGGCATCGCGCACCAATTCTTCGGTAAAGCCCATCAAATCTTGGTAGTTCCAATACGCCGCATAGAACTCCATCATGGTGAATTCTGGATTGTGGCGAACAGAAATGCCTTCGTTTCGGAAGTTGCGGTTGATTTCAAAGACGCGCTCGAACCCGCCAACCAACAAACGTTTTAAGTACAACTCTGGCGCAATGCGCAAGTACATTTCTTGATCAAGGGCATTGTGATGTGTGACAAAAGGACGTGCATTTGCACCGCCGGGAATGGGGTGCAACATGGGCGTTTCAACTTCTAAGAAGTTGTGTTTCACCATGAAATCACGAATGCCGCTAACTGCTTTGCTGCGTGCCGTGAATCTTTTTCGAGCGTCCTCGTCCATCATCAAGTCAACATAACGCTGACGGTATTTGATCTCCTGATCGGCCACACCGTGAAACTTGTCTGGCATGGGACGCAAGCTCTTGGTGAGCATGCGGACACTTGAGGCATGCAAGGACAATTCGCCCATTTTGGTTTTGAACAGGTAGCCTTCTGCGGCCACGATATCGCCCAAGTCCCAGTGTTTGAAATCGTTGTAGGCTTCTTCGCCAATGTCATCGCGTGTGACATAAATTTGGAAGCGGCCAGTGGCATCTTGCAAAGTGGCAAAGCTGGCCTTGCCCATCACGCGTTTGAGCATCATCCGACCAGCAATTTTGGCTGTGACTGGCGTCACGCCTTCCCCTTTAAGCGCCTCTGGTGCTTTGTCGCCATGGGCTAGGGTCAAGTTGCCGGCATGGTCTTCGGGTTTGAAGTCATTGGGAAAAGCCACACCTTTGCCCTGGGCTTGGGCAGCGCGCATGGTTTTAAGCTTGTTGCGGCGTTCTGCAATCAGCTGGTTTTCGTCAACGACGGGGGTATTTTGATTTTCTGCTGGCGTGTCTGACATGAAGTGCACTTTGGTAGTGAGGGGTTTTCAAAACCCGTAAAAACGCTGAATGACAGCGCGAACCCGTTATTTTACGATTCCTTCAGGCTGCCGCTATCATGCACACACTTGGAGGACTTCTGTGTTTCTACAAATTGTCAATTTGATCCTAGATGTACTGACTGGTTTGGTGGGCGGTGCTTGTTTGCTGCGTTTGGTCATGCAATGGCAGCGCTTGCCATTTCAAAACCCCATTGGTCGCTTTATTTTTGCTGTGACCGACTGGCTGGTCATGCCCCTGAGGCGTTTCATGCCCGCGCTGGGCCGTCTGGACACATCCAGTTTGTTGGCAGCATGGCTCATGAAATTGAGTCACGTCACAGCCATGTGGTTTCTGGGAGGTGCCCAAGCTGCGTTTGTCGGTGTTCTGATTGCCAGTCTGTTCGGGGTCTTGCACTGGTTGGTTTCGGGCCTGAGCGTCATTATTTTGCTCTATGCCATTCTTTCTTGGGTCCAGCCCAACAGCGGCAGCATGATGCTTCTGTCGCGCATTGTGGAGCCCTGGTTGGCACCCATTCGAAATGCCATTCCCCAGCCCGGCGGCATTGATCTTTCGCCTCTGGTGCTGTTGGTGATTCTGCAAATTGCCGGCATGTTGCTGGCGGGATTGCAATACGGCGGCTTTTAAGGGCTGATCTTACGCAGCCTGCCGCCTGAAAAATCAGCTGACAGCGTCGGCTGATTGGCGAGTCAACATGGCCAGTGTGTTGGCCACCGTCATTTTCAATTCGCGTCGATCGCAAATGAAGTCAATGGCGCCTTTTTCCTGCAAAAACTCTGCACGTTGGAAGCCTTCTGGCAAAGTCACCCGAACGGTGCTTTCAATGACGCGGGGACCCGCAAAGCCAATCAAGGCCTTAGGCTCGGCAATGACCACGTCACCCATGAAAGCAAAGCCTGCAGACACACCGCCCATGGTGGGGTCGGTCAAAACGCTAATGTAGGGCAAACCTTTTTTGGCCAATCGAGTGAGTGCTGCATTGGTTTTGGCCATTTGCATCAAGGAGAGCAAACCCTCTTGCATGCGAGCACCACCGGTAGCGGTAAAGCAAATGAAAGGCACTTTTTGTTCAATGGCCGTTTCAACGCCACGCACAAAACGCTCGCCCACCACAGAGCCCATGCTACCGCCCATAAAGTCAAACTCGAAGCACGCGGCCACCACATTGATGCTGTGAATGGCACCGCCCATGACCACCAGAGCGTCTGTTTCGCCGGTATTGCTCATGGCTTCTTTGATGCGTTCGGGGTACTTGCGGCTGTCTTTGAATTTCAATGCATCGACCGGCACCACTTCTTGGCCAATCTCATAACGGCCTTCGTTGTCTAAAAAGTTGTTCAGACGGGCGCGTGCACCGATGCGGTGATGGTGACTGCAAGTGGGGCAAACGTTTTGGTTTTGCTCCAGATCAGTCTTATAAAGTACGGATTCGCACTGGGGGCACTTGATCCACAAGCCTTCGGGCACGCTGCGGCGGTCGGCCGGATCGGTGTGCAGAATTTTGGGAGGCAGTAGTTTTTCAAGCCAACTCATGTCGATGTCCTTATGGGTTGTGATCAGGCGTCCATGGCCTGTCGAATATCACGCAAAAAGTCGCCAGCCACACTGGCGACTTTATCGCGAGGTTCATTTTCTATCAATTGGATGATTTTGCTACCAATTAAGACAGCATCGGCCACTTTGGCAATGGTTTGTGCTGTTT
>CALPYQ020000141.1 GCA_943327965.2 Singulisphaera sp. GP187 | reverse complement strand
CCCGATTACATAGAACGCAACGAAATGCAGGCCACCGCCAAACTTCCTGCGTTGTATTGGACAGGTCAAACAGACATGGCTTGCATGCGAGATGCCATTCAACAAACGCTAGAACACGGTTATGCGCATCACATTCAACGCTTGATGGTGACCGGACTTTATGCACTGCTTTTAGGTGTTGCACCCAAAGAGGTCCATGAATGGTATTTGAGTGTTTATGTGGATGCGGTGGAATGGGTCGAGTTGCCCAACACCTTGGGCATGAGCCAGTTTGCCGATGGTGGCGTGATGGCCAGCAAGCCTTACGTGGCCAGCGGCAAATACATTGACCGCATGAGCAACCATTGCAAAGGCTGCCGCTTTAATCCAGCGCTGGCCACTGGCGAAACAGCCTGCCCCTTCACCACCTTGTATTGGGATTATCTTCACAGGCATGTTGATGTGCTGGCCAAAAACCCGCGCATGCTGATGCAGTTGAAAAACCTCAATCGCATGTCACCTGAAGCACGCGAAGAAATTGCCATCCAAGCCAACTTGATTAAGAATTCACCTTAAAGGTAAGACATGACACATTTTTACGAACCCCGCCTAGGCCATCCCTTCAAGCATGACCCGTTCAATTCGATCGTTGGCCCAAGACCCATTGGTTGGATTTCATCGCAAAGTGCGGATGGCATTTTGAATTTAGCGCCCTACAGCTTTTTCAACGCCTTCAACTATGTCCCCCCCATCATTGGGTTTTCTAGTATTGGTAGAAAAGATTCGCTCAACAACATTCAAGCCACTGGCGAGTTTGTTTGGAATTTGGTCACGCAGCCACAGCTTGAGGCCATGAATGAAACTTGCAGAGCAGTGGCACCTGAAGTGAATGAGTTTGAAATTGCAGGCCTCACAACAGCACCCTCTCGGTTGGTCAAAGTGCCCAGAGTGGCCCAAAGCCCTGTGAGCTTTGAGTGCCGTTGCACGCAAATCATCCAACTCAACAATTTGCAAGGCGAATCGATTGAAACTTGGATGGTATTTGGCGAAGTCATTGGCATTCACATTGAAGAACGCCTCATTAACGCCGGCATTTACGACACGGCCAACGCGCAGCATGTGGTTCGTGGTGGCGGGCCCGCAGATTACTTCAGCATTGGGCCAGAGCAGCTTCTGAAAATATTTCGACCCACATGAAATTTGCGATTGCTTTTTTGAAAAATCAATCCTTCAAAAACAGCGTTCGCAATGGCTCATCGCCCACCTGCCGGCTCCAGTGCCCATGCACAGCAGCATCAAAAGTAGCGCCCTCTGGCAGGGTATCAGCAGAGTAAAAATGCTGGCCTGCAGAGAACACACGTGATGAGCCATCTTGCAAACCAATTTCCATTTGACCTGACAAGATAAAGACCCACTGAGGCTTGCCTGTGACGTGAAATTGGCTTCGAAAGCCCACAGGGCTATGGCGCAATTGGTAGCCCTCCGCTGAAAACACTTCTGTGAGTTGGCTTTGAGGATTGCCCTCATTCATCGGTATGGTTTCTTCTTTGAATTTGGCTTTGCCATCTGTATCGGTAAACAACACTACTTTGGTAAATTCAGTCATATTAGTTTTCTAAGTGATTTAAAAACTTAAGGTGCTTTGATGAACTTGGCAGGGCCTGCCAAGGTAGGTAATTTTCGACGCGAGCTGAGGACGTGCTCCATGTCTTGGTGTGCACCTTCAATGAGTACACGAATGGCTTTTTCAGCCTTGTCTGGGTTCTTCGCTACCACTGCGTCCAAGACGGCCTTGTGCAAGGGCAAGGAGGCTTTTGGCGCGTCTTTGCGTGTGGTAGAAATTTCAAAACTGGTTCGAAGCAATGCACCCAATGCTTTGCTCATGTGAACCATCATGCGGTTATGAGAAGCCGCCAACATGCCCGTGTGAAAGTGCATATCGTGCGTCACATAGTCGCCACCTTCTTCGATGGCTTTTTTCATGCCAAGGTATGCGGCAGTCAAGGCTTGAATGTCAGCTTCTGTTGCACGGACAGCTGCCAAACGAACAGCAGCAGGTTCAACAACTTGACGCAAGGCTTGAAGATCTCTTAGAAATTCTGGTGTTAAGCCGGCTTGGGCTTGCCAGGCAATGACGTCTGGATCAAACCAGTTCCATTGCTCCTCTGGCAACACCCGCGTACCCACCTTAGGCCCCGTAAAAATGAGCCCCTTGGCCACCAATGATTTAACGGACTCCCGAATGACTGTGCGACTCACACCCAACTGTTCACACAAGATGGGCTCAGGGGGCAAACTGGCACCCACGGGATACTGCCCCGCAATGATGGCTGCACCCAAAAAATCAACGGTATTGCCGTGAACGTTTTTGATCATGCCATCAATGTCTAGCTGTGCGTTTTAAATCACTCAACAAAGCCACTTTAAGCACGGCACTCGGGAACTGGCGTCAGAACTGGCTGGCCGCCAGTAAAGGCATCCAGATTGGCCAATGCAAGCGCAGACATTGCTTTGCGCGTTTCAACCGTGCCACTGGCAATGTGCGGCGTCAGCACCACGTTGTCTAGTTTGCGCAATTCTGCTGGCACATTGGGCTCGTCCACAAACACATCCAAGCCAGCACCGGCAATCATTTTCTTTTGAAGCGCTTCAATCAGTGCTGCTTGATCGACCACAGAGCCCCTTGCCACATTGACCAAAAATCCTTGGGGTCCAAGCGCTTTCAGTACTTCGGCATTGATGAGGTTTTTGGTCCCTGCGCCACCGGGCGTGATGATGACCAAGAAATCAACTTCAGCAGCCAAGGCTGTAGGCGTGGCAACGTAGCGATAGTTGACATCCGAACGAGGATTGCGAGAGGTGTACGCAATGTCCATGTCAAAGGCTGATGCGCGCTTGGCAATGGCTTGGCCAATGCGGCCCATGCCCACCATGCCCAACTTCGCGCCCGTTAATTTACGGGTAAGCTGAAAGGGGCCATCTAACCAATCTGCATTGCGCGTAAATCGGTCGGCTGCAGGAATTTTTCGGGCAACGGCCAGCAACAATCCTAGAGCCAGGTCAGCCACGTCGTCGTTGAGCACATCGGGGGTGTGCGTGACCATGATGCCGCGTTTTTTGGCGGCTGCAACATCAATGCCGTCATAACCCACACCGCAAATAGAAATCATTTGTAGCGCTGGAAATAGCGCCATATAGCCCGCATCAATTTTTGCCTCACCCCCACCGACCAAGGCTTTGACGCGTCCTAAGACTTGCGGGTCGCGGATGTGTTCACGCTCATGAACAACATATTTCTCTTGCAAACCTGACATCAAAAAAGGTGGGATGCGTGATGTGACAACCACTTCAGCTCTGGCCAAGGTCATGATGAGGGACTCCAATTAAAAGAATGACAACTACTTCAGTGTAGAGATTGAGGGCTTGAGAAATTGAGGGTTTGCACGAGTATGCAAAACAAGCCAAAAATTCTCAATTGCCTTATCATCATACGATAGTATTTTCGCTTCTGTTCATCCAACCCTCTTTTCTAAAGAAATCCTCATGACACAAAGCCCCAAGAAAAAACCCGAAGACCTGCGCAGCCAAAAGTGGTTTGGCCGCCAAGACCGTGACGGCTTTGCCTACCGCAGCTGGGTCAAGGGCAAAGGCGTGCCACACGACCAATTCGATGGCCGTCCCGTCATTGGCATTTGCAACACCTTCAGCGAACTCACCCCATGCAACTCTCACTTCCGCACCTTGGCCGAGCAAGTGAAGATTGGCGTTTACGAGGCCGGTGGCTTCCCTCTTGAATTTCCTGTCATGTCCTTGGGCGAAACATTGCTGCGCCCCACCGCCATGCTGTATCGCAACTTGGCCTCCATGGACGTCGAAGAAAGCATTCGAGGCAATCCAATTGATGGCGTCGTGCTGTTAATGGGTTGCGACAAAACCACCCCTTCTTTATTGATGGGGGCCTCCAGTGTTGACTTGCCCACCATCGGTGTTTCGGGGGGCCCTATGCTGAATGGCAAATGGCGCGGTCAAGAATTGGGCTCGGGCACAGGCCTGTGGAGCATGAGCGAGCAAGTGCGCGCAGGCACACTCAAACTACAAGACTTCTTTGAAGCTGAAAGCTGCATGCACCGCAGCCACGGCCACTGCATGACCATGGGCACCGCCAGCACCATGGCCAGCATGGTAGAAGCCTTGGGCATTGGTTTGCCAGGCAACGCTGCTTACCCTGCGGTCGATGGCCGTCGCAATGTATTGGCCCGCGAAGCAGGCCGGCGCATTGTGGACATGGTTCACCAAGATGTGAAAATTTCTCAAATTCTCACACGCGAAGCTTTTGAAAACGCAATCTGCACCTTGGCAGCCATTGGCGGCTCTACCAACGCGGTCATCCACTTGGTGGCCATGGCAAGGCGTCTCAACATCAACCTGACCATTGACGATTTCGAAAGACTGGGCAGCGACATGCCCAACATTTTGAATTTACAGCCCTCTGGCGATCACTTGATGGAAGACTTTTGCTACGCCGGCGGCTTGCCCGTCGTGATGAAAGAAATTCAACAGTTCTTGCACAAAGACATCTTGACTGTCAGCGGCAAGAGCGTTGCCGAAAACGTGGCCAACGCCGAGAACTACGATCCTCGCGTGATCAAAACCTTGGCAGCTCCATTCAAAGAAAAAGCGGGCATTGCCATTTTGCGTGGCAACTTGGCGCCACGCGGGGCCGTCATCAAACCAAGCGCAGCCACACCAGCCCTTATGGTTCACACAGGCCGCGCTGTGGTGTTTGAAGACAGTGACGATTTCCACAAACGCATTGACGATGAATCCTTGGATGTCGATGAAAACTGCATTCTGGTTTTGAAGAACTGCGGCCCCAAAGGCTACCCTGGCATGGCAGAAGTAGGCAACATGCCATTGCCGCCCAAAGTATTGCGCAAAGGCATTACCGACATGGTTCGCATCAGCGATGCGCGCATGAGCGGTACCGCCTATGGCACCGTGGTATTGCACACCACCCCTGAAGCCGCTGATGGCGGTCCTTTGGCCGTGGTTCAAAATGGCGACATGATTGAACTCAATGTCCCAGAGCGCAGAATGCAATTGCTGATCAGTGACGAAGAATTGAAAGCGCGTTTGGCCCAATGGGTTCGACCAGAGCCCCCACTGAAGTCTGGCTACTGGAAGCTGTATGTCGATACGGTGCTCCAGGCCGATGAAGGTTGCGACCTCGACTTCTTGGTAGGCAAGCGCGGCGCCTTTGTGCCCAAAGACAATCACTGAACCCCTTTTTTAGAAAGCATTCATCATGAAATTACTTGTTACCGGTGGCGCAGGATTTTTGGGCGCTCGCCTGGCCCGCGAAATTCTGAAAAAAGGTGAACTCAACGGCAAAAAAGTTACTGAGCTGCACATTGCCGATT
>CALPYQ020000140.1 GCA_943327965.2 Singulisphaera sp. GP187 | reverse complement strand
GGCAAAGGCGAATCCAAAGTGTCTTTGCATCCTCATGCCGAGGGTTGCGAACTGCAATACACCGTTCACTCCACAGTGGGCGGCAAGTTGGCCCAACTGGGGCAGCGTCTCATTGATGGTGCCGCCAAATCCTTGGCTGAAGACTTCTTCAAACGTTTTGATGAAGCCCTGCAAGCCAAGTACCCCGCCACTGACAGCGATACACCCGCTGCAGTTAGCACAGAGCCTGCAGCTGCAAGCTCTGGCGCCGTGCCCCCATGGGTCTGGCTGGCCTTGGTGGTGGGCGCCGTTGCAGTTTGGTCCTTGGTTCGTTAAATTTTCGTCACACCCTCGCACGCATCATGGAAAATTTAGACATTGTGGTTTTGCGAACGCTGAAAGCTTGGCGTGAAGCGGGGCAACGCGCGTTGCTCACCACCGTTGTCAGAACTTGGGGGTCATCACCACGACCCGTCGGCTCTATCATGGCCCTGTGCGAAACAGGCGCAGTGGTGGGCTCGGTCTCGGGTGGTTGCATTGAAGACGACCTGATCGCCCAGTACAGCAAAGCCAACGCCATCACAGACAGCGCACCCGTGCGTTTGAAATATGGCATCAGTGCAGACGAGGCCCATCGTTTTGGTCTGCCCTGTGGCGGCACCTTGGAATTGCTGCTCGAGTTCAATCCCGATGCGGCAAGCTTGGCTGACTTGATTGCCATGCTTGAAAAAGGCCAACTGACTCAGCGGTGCACCAACCTCCACACTGGCGCTGTCACCCTGATTGCCAGCGATGCCCCCAGCGATTTGCAAATCGACGAACAACAACTCACCAACACCTTCGGTCCTGAATATCGAATGCTGTTAATTGGTGCTGGCCAAATGACCGAATACTTGGCCACCATGGCGCTGTTCAACGGCTTTGCCGTCACCGTGTGCGATCCTCGCGAAGAATATCGCGGGGCCTGGTCGGTCGCAGGCGTTACGGTCAAACACGACATGCCCGATGACCTGGTTCTGAGTTTTCACCCAGACAGGCGAAGTTGCGTCATCGCCCTCACACACGACCCGAAGCTAGACGATTTGGCTTTGTTGGCCGCTTTAGAAACCGATGCTTTCTACATTGGCGCCATTGGCTCACGCAGAAACAATCTGCTGCGTCAGCAACGCATGATTGAACACTTCGATCAAACCGAAGCGTCATTGGCCCGACTGCGCGGCCCCATTGGCATTTACATTGGCAGCAAAACGCCGGCAGAAATTGCGGTCAGCATCATGGCCGAGGTTCTGGCTGTTAAAAATGGCGTGCCCTTGCCACGCGACATGGACGTGGCGCACGCCAAAAATACGCACGAAGGACCCCCCATCGATCCTTCTGTGCCCGTGTGCTTTACAGGTCGATAAATTACTTGTTGGCGTTGGGGAAAAACACAGACTCGCCGCCAATTTTGTAAGCGGCAATGGCTGCTTGGCCATTGGCTGATATGACCCAGTCGACAAACTTCTGCGCATCAGCTTGCTTCACGTGGGCATGCTTGGCAGGATTCACCACCATGACGCCATATTGATTGAACAATTTGGCATCGCCCTCCACCAAGATTTTCAAATCTGCACGATTTTTAAAATTCAACCATGTGCCCCGGTCGGTTAGCACATAAGCACCAGTAGACGCACCAATATTCAATGCCGGGCCCATGCCGCAACCACATTCTTTGTAGCCTGTGCCTTTTTGGGCAGCCTGTCCCGCTTGGTTCCAGAAACGCAATTCAGCGGCATGCGTTCCGCTCTTGTCGCCCCTAGACACAAAAGCGGCATTGCTGGCTGCAATTTTTTTCAAGGCTGCAACGATGTCATTGCCTTTTGCGTTGGCTGGGTCGGCTTGCGGTCCCACCACTACAAAATCGTTGTACATGACTGGAAAACGCTTCACACCAAATCCGTCAGCTACAAACTTTTCTTCGGCCACTTGATCGTGCACAAACACCACATCGGCATCGCCTCTTCGGGCCATGTCCAAAGCTTGCCCTGTGCCCAACGCCACCACTTTGATGTCGATGCCGGAAGCATTTTTAAACGCTGGTAGCAAATGACCAAACAAACCCGATTGTTCGGTGGAAGTTGTTGAGGACATCACAATGGATTGGGCCGTGCTTTGCAGACTGAGTGTGGCGAAAGTAAAGCTCAACACCAAGGCCCGTAACCATGTTGTTAGGGATGTCGATTTTTCGCTGCGGGTCATGAAGTTTCTCCTTGAAGAAATAAAAAAGCCTGATGGCTGTGTTGTTTCAAACACGCCGAATTAAAAAAATCTGCGGTGGGCAAGTCCGCCAAGATGCGGCCTTGCTCGATGTAAATTACCCGACTGGCCCAACGCTTAACTTGCCCCAGGTTGTGGCTTGCAAAAATCAAAGTCATGGGTGTGGGTTTGTCGTTGGGGGCAATCATTTCTTGCACCAGCGCTTCAATTTCGCGCTTGGCGGGTGGGTCCAAACTGGCCGTTGGCTCATCCAAAAAAAGCAACTCGGGTTCTTTGGCCCAAGCCCTGGCCAAAGCCAAACGCTGTTGCTGCCCCCCCGACAAGGTGGCCGCATTTTGCAACTTCACACCCGACAAACCGACCACCGACAAAGCCTCAAGGGCACGTGCTTTGGCTTGTTGCCAACGCAAGCCCAAACTGCGGTCTAGCCACAATCCCAGCGCCACGTTGTTCCAACTGCTGGTTCTTAACATGTGGGGTCTTTGAAACAACATGGCCTGACGACAAGTCGCCAATTGCAACTCACCTTGAGCGACTGGGTGCAGCCCATTCAATACTCGAAGCAATGTACTTTTTCCTGAACCATTGGCGCCAATTAGGGCCACTTGCTCACCAGCATGAATGTCCAAGCTCACATCACTGAGCGCTTGGACGTGTCCCAGTTTCAGGCTCACTTGCTTGAGTGAAATCAGGGCCTTCATGTGACCCACCCTCTCAAACTGCTCGGCTTAGATTGCTGATGACGGTCTTGCCAATGCCTGAACAGCGCTAGCAAGACATTCAAACAACCCACAATGGCCAACAACACTAGGCCAAGCGCCAAAGCCAAAGGCAGATCACCTTTGCTGGTTTCCAGCGCAATGGCTGTGGTCATCACGCGCGTGAAGCCTTCGATGTTGCCGCCCACAATCATGACGGCACCGACTTCCGAAATGGCGCGACCAAAACAGGCCACCACCACCGTGAGGAGGGCAAAGCGCTCGTTCCAAGCCAGCAACACACATCGCACAAAATTGCCCGCACCCAAGGATCGCCATTGCTCTCCGTGCGCTGTGTCGACATCCTCCACCACTTGTCGGGTGAGGGCTGCAGCCACTGGCACCACCAGCACCACTTGGGCCAACACCATGGCCTTGAAACTGAACAACCATCCCAGGAAACCCAACGGCCCGGTGCGAGACAAGAGCAAATAAATGACCAAACCCACAACCACTGACGGCAAGGCCAAAAAAGTATTGAGAGTGGTGAGGACCATTGATCTGCCTGAAAAACGCGACACCCCCAAGTACGCCCCCAAAGCAATGCCAATGGTGCAACCAATGAAGCAAGCCGTCGCACTGACGCCCAGCGACCTGCCGGCGATGGTCCAAAGGCCGGGATCGAGCGAGGTGATGAGTTGAAGCGCGGTGAATGCGCTGTCTGAAAAAGTATTCATAAAGATTAAAACAGGCACCGATCCTAGCTTTTTTAATTAACCTGAACTACGCGGGTGTTCCGCTATGAAATGCGATGCATAAGCAAGCGCCTATTGGCTGAAACTCAGTCCTAAATGAGGCACACTTAGGCCGTGCCAAAAATTGAACTCTCGTACAACTGGGGACCTGAAAACTCTGCCCCACCCCATGCCGAGGCCTTGCGACAAAGGCCTCAAGCTTTGCTGCGCAATCCCCTCATGGACCTTTTGCAAGCCGTCCGAGAACATGGCTCTATTGCAGCAGCGGCCCGATCCTTGAACCTGTCCTACCGACACGTTTGGGGTGAATTGAAAAAGTGGGAGCTGCGCCTTCACCAAAACCTGATCGTTTGGGAAAAAGGCATGCCGGCAGAATTGTCGGAATTTGCCAGCAAGTTGCTGTGGGCCGAACGCCAAGCGCAAGCCCGATTGGCCGCACCCATTGAATCCCTGATGGCCGAAATTGAACGGACCTTTGCCGTTGCCTTCGACCCTCAAGCCCACTTGCTCACCCTGTATGCAAGCCACGACGATGCTTTGATTCGCTTAAGAGAATCAGCCGCCAATCATGCCCTGCACCTTGATATTCGCTTTTGTGGCAGTGTGGATGCCATTCGCGCTTTGAATGAAGGTCGTTGCGAAATTGCCGGTTTTCACACGCTTTCACAGCCCCATGAAACCAGTCTGTCGGCAGAAACTTACAAACCTTTGCTCAAACCTGGACTGCACAAACTCATTGGCTTTGCCAAACGTACCCAAGGCTTGTTGGTCAAAGCCGGCAACCCTTTGAATGTCCAATCGCTGCAAGATGTGGTCAATGGCCGCTTTCGCTATGTCAACCGTGGGCTGGGAACTGGGACGAGGCTTTTGTTGGACGAGCTGCTGATCAATCATGGCATCAAGCCAGCCCAACTTCTGGGCTACGAGCGGCAAGAACTGTCTCACAGTGCAGTGGCCACCAGCATTGCATCGGGCCAGGCCGACGCAGGCCTGGCCATCGAAAGTGCCGCATTGGCTGCTGGACTCGACTTTGTTCCTTTGGCCACCGAGAACTATTGGTTGGCTTGCCTCAAAAGCGCCTTGGATTCTCCACCCGTCTTGGTGCTGAGAGAGCACTTAAGCTCGTCAGATTGGCAGATCAATTTGCAAGAAATGCCAGGTTATCAGGCCAATCAATCGGGCAATGTCCACTCACTCAGGCAAGAGTTGCCTTGGTGGAACCTCAAACCCCGAAAACTGCCCCAAGCAAACATCCCCAAACCTTGACGAAGCGCAGGGAAAACCCGTGTCAATGCGGGTTTTAAATTTCCTACAATAGCGCCATGACTGTAAGCAGTCTTCGGTGTCGCGTTAGCGTGCTGAATTCATCAACCTAGACTTCCGGAGTGAACCCCATGGATCGTCGTTCCCTTATTAAAAATGCCGGTATTGCCGGCGTCTTGGCCGCAGGCGTAGCCCCAGCGGTTCACGCTCAAGCCACACTGCGCTGGCGCATTGCTTCGAGCTTCCCCAAATCACTCGACACCTTGTTCGGTGTTTGTGATGTGTTTGCTAAAAAAGTTAGCGAATTGTCTGGCGGCAAGTTCACCATCACCACCCACGCTGCTGGCGAATTGATGCCCGCATTTGGCGTGCTCGATGGCGTGTCCAATGGCACCGTCGAAATGGCCAACACCGCGCCTTACTACTTCTTCGGTAAAGATCCCACATACGC
>CALPYQ020000139.1 GCA_943327965.2 Singulisphaera sp. GP187 | reverse complement strand
GTGCACGACGCCACTGAGTTCCGCCCCATCAAAATGCCGCTCCATGAGGCCCACAACATCTTGGACCAATAAGTCGCGTTGGGCTTGCATGATGGCCGCAGGATCTGGGCCTACAAACAAAATAACAAAGTCGTCGCGAGACTCAGTGCCTCGTGACTCTTCGTCATCGTCGAATTCTGTGTCGTAAAAAGTGATTTCAAGCTGAGCGCCAGCTGCAGAAATATCGTTGATATTCATGCACAGGTCGTCTAGTACCTGCCTAAAGTCGTCATTGCCTCTAACCGTCCAGCACATTTGCAATTTGTGATCGGCCGCTTCAAATCGAATACCCGTTTCTTCTTCGTAGAGGCTTTGAGCGCCCTCGGTCAGAGACCTTGCGCCAGCATATTTCCAAAGAGGTTTAACAGCTTCTTGTAGGGCCTTGAAGTCGACGTCATCTCGTAACGGAACTTCACCATGAACATGAATTTCAAAAGGGGTGTTGAAGGATGTCATGGCAATCTACTTAAGGTCAATGGTGCCCCGGGCCGGAATCGAACCGGCACGCCCGCTATTAACGAAGCGGCGGATTTTAAGTCCGATGTGTCTACCAATTTCACCACCGGGGCTAAAGCTCTATTGTGCCTTCAAGTTGAGCTTTTTTGACATTAAAAAGCCCTCTGATGAGGGCTTTTGTTGAGCTCAGACAATGTGCCTAGGCTCAAAAGAATTCAGATATTAACCGCCTTTTTTGGCGCGCTTGCCCGGATTCTTTTTGCTGCGAGTACTAACACCACGCTCTAGGCTAACGCGCTGGCCACGGCCGCTGGTAGGCAATGTGACGCCAGGCAGTGGCTTCAAAGGAGGTGTAAATTTACGGTCAGCTTCGGTAACGATCTTATTGCCCATCAATGGCTCCAGAAAAAAAAGTTCAAGGCGTTATTAAGCCACAGATTTGTGTCTGCTTATTTATATAGCAATTCAGGGAGCCAAAGTCCAATGGCTGGGAAGTTGTAGAGCAGAATAATTGCAAACACTTGGATGGCCATGAATGGCAACATGCCTGCAAAAATCTGATTCAAGGTCACATGTGGTGGGCTAACCCCCTTCAAGTAGAAAGCAGCCATGGCCACAGGTGGGCTTAAAAATGCGGTTTGCAAGTTCAGCGCAACTAACAGTCCAAAGAACAGAGGGTCAATGCCAAAGTGTGGCAAAAGTGGCACAAAAATGGGCATGAAAATCACAATGATTTCCGTCCACTCCAAGGGCCAACCCAACAAGAAAATAACCACCTGAGCCAAAATCATGAACTCAACAGGCGTGAGGTCCATGGACAAAACCCAGGTATTGATCAACTCTTGACCGCCCAAAAGAGCAAAAGCTGCAGAGAAAATACTTGAGCCCACAAACAACCAACACACCATGGCACTGGTTTTGGCGGTCAAATAAACAGACTCTTTCATGACTGTGAAATTCAGGCGCCTGTATGCGGCAGCCAAAAGCAAGCCACCCAAAGAACCAATGGCGGCGGCCTCAGTCGGTGTGGCCAAGCCGAACACAATGGTGCCCAGAACAGCCAAAATCATGATGGCCAATGGGAAAAAGGACCCCAGCAACATCTTGAAAATTTCTAAGCGCACAAAACTGAAGTAGGCATAGAAAATAAAGAGAGCAACGCCCACAATGGCCATGGCGATCCAAAAACCTTGCGGTGCGTCTTGTCTCTCTTGAATCTCTGGTTCTGCTGAGGCAGATTTCGCGACATCTACAACGGCATTGCTAGCATCCGTGCTAGCTTCTTTAGCCGCGACCGCTGCAGGTGGTTCGGAGATAGCACCACCAAGGGCCTGAGGGGCTTCATTCGCTAATGGAGGCGCTTTCAAATCTCCCATAGCTTCGGGTTCTTGCAAGCCCGTAATATTGGACTCAGCCTCGGTTGAATCACTTGACTCAATGGCACCGCCCATGGCAACAACGCCTTCATTGGCCTCAATAACCAAAGGTGCCGTTAATTTGAAGTAAACCAAGCCAGATAACAAGACAACCGTGATCAAGGGCAGCAAAGCGATGCCCAATTGCTTCAAAATTTCTTGGGTGCTGACATTCGCATTGCGCTTACCCTTAAGTGCAGAGACAAGGCCCACAACCGCTTTGTCGCTGATTGATTCAGCGATTTGCTGATTCATGGGGGGCAGTGGAACGAAACGATCTTCTGCCGACATAGGCGGCGCTAAGTGAGGCTTCCACTTTGCAATCACGATGACATACAGAACGTACAAGGAAGCCAACATCACGCCAGGGAAAAACGCACCGGCATAAAGCTTGACAACCGACACACCAGCCGTAGCACCATAAACAATGAGCATCACAGAAGGCGGAATCAAAATACCTAAACAACCACCGGCTGTAATGGCACCTGCGGACAACTGAACGCTATAACCAGCTCGCAACATGGCAGGCAAAGCCAGCAAACCCATCAAGGTAACCACGGCACCCACGATACCAGTGGCTGTCGCAAAAATAGCGCAGGTAATGATGGTCGCAACAGCCAGAGAACCCGGCACACGCGCAGTAGCCAAGTGCATGCTCTTGAACAATTTTTCAATCAGGTTGGCGCGCTCAATGAGGTAACCCATGAACACAAACAAAGGAATTGATATCAGCACGTCGTTGGACATGACTGAGTAGGTTCTTTGAACCATCAAATCGAGTGTTTGGTCAACGGCCAAACTAGGGTTCTGACTTCGATAGGCGATCCAGGCAAAGATCATTCCCATGCCCATCAAGGTAAACGCAGTAGGAAAGCCCAACATGATGGCTACAACCACCAAGGCCAACATCAACAGGCCCAAATGGCCGTTGGTCATTTCGCCAATGGGTGGCAACAAGACAAACGCAGCCAAAACCACCATGGCCATAATGGAAAGGCCAAACCAAATTTCTTTTTTCATTTATGGCCACCCTGACCTGTTACCACGTATTGATCTAATTTTGCGATGTCAGAGTCGTTGACGTTGACCATCTCTTTGAGTTTTTCGACATCAACCTCTTCAACATCTTCAATGCGTGAGGGCCATTCACCGTTTTGCAAACAAATGACGCAGCGGACAATTTCGACTAAGCCTTGAAGTAACAAAATACCACCCGCAATAGGGATGACCGTTTTAAATGGATACACCGGCGGGCCATTGGCCGTGACGTTGGAATATTCCCGGATGGCCCATGAATCGGCTGCATAGTTGTAGCCGGCCCAAGCCATGGCAACAACACCAGGAATAAAAAACACCAGATAAAGCAGGAGGTCTAAACCAGCCTGCAAACGGGGCGGGAAAAAACCATACAAAACATCGCCACGCACATGACCATTCTTTGACAAAGTATAGGCACCAGCCATCATGAACAAAGTGCCATACATCATGCTCATGACATCAAAGGCCCAAGGATGCGGATTATTGAGGACATATCGGGAAAAAACTTCCCAACTGATCATGAGTGTCAAAGTAAAAATAAGCCAGGCAAAAAACTGCCCAATCCATGTGCTTATTTTGTCGATTGTGAGAAGAATGTTTTGCATAAATACCAATCAAAAAAATCAGCCAATCACCAAACGGTGAATGGCTGATTTGGAGACCGCTGGAAAATTAGGCTTTGCCAGCAGGCTTTTTCTTGTCACTGAAGAAGTGACCTACGGCCATACGACGGTTCACGTAAGTGTCTTGGTCCCATTTTACAGCGCGCTCGGCGAAGGCCTTTTGTGATGCCACGATTTCTTTGAACAGTGGGTTTTCGGCAGACTTCTTCTCGAGAATAGCATCCCACAATTTCAATTGGTCTTGCAACACAGCGTCAGGTGTTTTGTAGAACTTGACTTTGTCTTTGGTCTGCAACTCGATGTAGTCTTTGGAGTAACGGTCAATGGCTTTCCAAGACATGTCAGCAGAAGCCGCTTCTGTTGCGCCGGCAATGATGGCCTTCATTTTGGCTGGCAATGCATCGTATTTGGTCTTGTTGAACATGATCTCAAATGTTTCAGCGCTCTGGTGGTAGCTTTGCAACATGCAAACTTTTGACACATCGGGGAAGCCCAAGATGCGGTCAGATGTTGCATTGTTGAACTCGGCACCATCCAACAAACCACGGTCCATGGCTGGCACAATTTCGCCGCCTGGCAAGGCATTCACGGCAGCGCCCATGGCGGTGAACAAATCAATGGCCAAACCGTTGGTACGGAACTTCAAACCCTTGAAGTCTGCAGACTTAGTGATGGGCTTCTTGAACCAACCCAAAGGCTGAGTGGCCATAGGGCCGTACAAGAAAGATTGAACATTGGCGCCGATAGAGGCATAGAGCTTGGCCAAAAGTTCTGCACCACCGCCGTATTTGTGCCATGACAAAATCATGTTGGCATCCATACCAAAAGCGGGGCCAGAATTCCAAAGGGCCAAAGCGTTTTGCTTGCCATAGTGATAGCCCAACACACCGTGACCGCCATCCAAGGTGCCCTTGGTAACCGCTTCCAACAAACCGAATGCAGGTACCACAGCGCCTGCTGGCAAAACTTCAATCTTCAAATCGCCACCGGTCATGTCGTTGACCTTCTTGGCGAAATCTAAGGCATATTCATGGAAGATGTCCTTGGATGGCCAAGTACTTTGCCAGCGCATGTTGATAGGGCCGGTTTGGGCCGTAGAAACCATGGGGGCTGCCAATGCACCCGCTGCAACAGCACCCTTCAGGAGGCCGCGGCGTGAAGATGAAGCTTTCTTTTCAGTCATATTTCATTCCTTAGGTAAAAAAAAATCCAACAAGCATCATGCATTGAGTGTCCTAAACATCCCTCAGGGTTTTCACTAAAAATTCAGAAAATATTTGTGCAAGTTGTCAATTAAAGTAGACAAAATATCCCAACTCTTAATAAGTACTTTTCAATTCTGCTAACTAGATTTAAACATTCAAAGGAAACAAAATGGAAGCACAAGAAACCGCAGAATTGATCGAACAATCTGGTCACGGCAACAAACAGCAAAACAGATCGGCTCTGACCATTTCCATTTTGGCAATGGTTTTAGCCATTGCCAGCTTGGGCGGCTCCAATGCCATGAAAGAAGCCACTCAAGAAAATATCTTGGCTGCCAATGCTTATGCCTTTTACCAAGCCAAAAGCATCCGACAAACCGAATACAAATTGGCCGCTGCCGATATAGAACTTCAAATGGCGCGTGAACCCAATATGAATGCCAACGCCAAAGCCCTGTTCGAAAAGAAACTCGCAGACTACAAAAAAACCATTGATCGCTATGAGTCAGAGCCCGAAACCAAAGAAGGCAAAAAAGAACTCATGGTGAGAGCCAAAGAACATGAAGCCATTCGTGACCATGCCATGCTTCAAGACCCTTGGTTTGATTACGCTGAAGGCGCATTGCAAAT
>CALPYQ020000138.1 GCA_943327965.2 Singulisphaera sp. GP187 | reverse complement strand
TCCACCAACGACGACGCCAATCTGTACCCCGAAAAACTCTTGGACGTTACAGACCTGTGCGAATACTTGGGCAAAAAATATGGTGGCTTCTTCCCAGCTTGCCATGCCTACCTCAAGCCCGATGGCAAAAAATGGATTGGTGTGCCCCTGGGTGCAGCAGGCGCCATGTTGGTCTATCGCCAAAGCCAAGTTAAAGCTGCCGGCTTTGACACTTTCCCCAAAGACACCGACAACTTCATGAAGTTGTTGAAAGCCCTCAAAGAAAAAGGCACACCTGCTGGCTTCGCATTGGGCAATGCCACGGGTGACGGCCTCTGGTGCAACTGGCTCTTGTGGGCCTTTGGCGGCAAATTGGTCGATGCCAACAACAAAGTGGTCATTGACAGCCCCGAAACCATCAAGGCTTTGGAATATGCCAAAGAGATGTATGCCCAGTTCATTCCAGGCACGCTGTCTTGGCTCGACCCCAACAACAACAAAGCCTTCTTGGACGGCCAAATTAGTTTGACCAACAACGGCATCTCAATTTACTACGCGACCAAAACATCTCCCGATGAAAAAGTACGCGCATTGAACTCAGACGTGCACCACGCTCCCTACCCTGTTGGCCCCGTAGGTACGCCTACAGAGTCACACTTGTTCTTCAACCAAATGGTCATGAAGTACACCAAGTTCCCCAATGCAGCCAAAGAGTTCTTGCGCTTCATGATGGAAAAAGAGCAGTTCGACCCATGGTTGACAGCTGCTGGTGGCTACATTGCCCCACCATTGGACTTCTACACCAAGTCGGCCATTTGGACATCGGATCCCAAGCACACCGCCTACCGCGACCCTGTCAAAAACATGCGTCCCGCAGGCTTTGCTGGCAAGCTGGGCTACGCCTCAGCAGGCGCAGGTGCCGACTTCATTGTGGTGAACATGGTGGCGGAAGCTGCTAGCGGTTCTAGAACACCTAAAGAAGCTGCAGAGCGCGCACAGAAACGTGCCGAGCGTTACTACAAAGTTTGATCTTTTTTCAACACTGAAAAGACCCCATGACACCCTTGCTTGAGAGAGTTCAGAACAGCCGCAATGTGCTCGGCTTGATCTTCATGATGCCAGCCGCGCTGTTGCTGCTGCTGTTTCTGACCTACCCTCTCGGCTTGGGTGTTTGGCTTGGTTTTACCGACACCAAAATTGGCCGTGGCGGTCAATGGATTGGCTTAGAAAATTACATTTTCTTATTGGGTGACAGCGTCACTCAGTTGGCCTTGTTCAACACCATGTTCTACACCACAGTGGCCAGTGTGCTCAAGTTCTTCTTGGGTCTTTGGTTGGCTTTGCTACTGAACAAAAATTTACGCTTCAAATCGTTTTTCCGTGCAGTGATTTTGCTGCCCTACATTGTGCCCACCGCCCTGTCCGCCATTGCTTTCTGGTGGATTTTTGACTCACAGTTCTCCATCATCAGTTGGGCGCTTGTCAAAATGGGATGGATCGATGGCTACATCGACTTTTTAGGTTCGCCTTGGAATGCCCGTTTGTCCACATTGGCAGCCAACGTTTGGCGCGGTGTCCCATTTGTAGCCATTACCTTGTTGGCTGGTTTGCAAACCATTTCACCCTCTTACTATGAGGCGTCCGCCATCGATGGCGCCACGCCTTGGCAGCAGTTTTGGCATGTCACTTTGCCCCTGCTCACCCCCATCATTGCGGTCACCATGACCTTCTCTGTGTTGTTTACCTTCACAGACTTCCAACTCATTTATGTGCTGACCCGTGGCGGCCCGCTCAATGCAACGCACCTCATGGCCACTTTGTCGTTCCAGCGCGCCATTCCAGGCGGCGCACTGGGTGAAGGTGCGGCCATCGCCATCGCCATGGTGCCCTTCTTGTTGGCGGCCATTCTGTTCAGTTATTTCGGACTTCAACGCCGCACATGGCAACAAGGCGGCAGCGACAAATGAGCAAAGACACACAAGAAAACGTGGGCATGTCCTATTTGGACAGCAATGCCACCAAGCTTTTCAAAATTTATTTACCGCTTCTGGTATTTTTGTTTGTCTTGCTCTTCCCGTTTTACTGGATGGGCATCACAGCCTTCAAGCCCGACAACGAATTGCTCTCGCGTGACGGCAATCCTTTCTGGATCATTGCACCCACGCTTGCGCACATTGAAAAACTGTTGTTCAAAACGGCCTACCCTCAATGGATGTGGAACACCATTGTGGTTTCAGTCACGGCCACTTTCTTCTCTTTGTTTGCATCAGTTTTAGCGGCCTATGCCATTGAGCGATTGCGCTTCAAAGGCGCCAAGCACACCGGCCTGGCCATCTTCTTGGCCTATCTGGTACCGCCTTCTATTTTGTTCATTCCCTTGGCATCGGTGGTGTTCCAGTTGGGCCTGTTTGACACCCGTCTGGCACTTATCCTCACGTACCCCACCTTCCTCATTCCTTTTTGCACCTGGCTCTTAATGGGCTACTTCCGCTCTATTCCTTTTGAGCTTGAAGAGTGCGCCATGATTGACGGCGCCAACCGCTGGGAAATTTTGGTCAAAATCATTTTGCCTTTGTCAGTCCCTGGTCTTATTTCTGCAGGTATTTTTGCGTTCACCTTGTCATGGAACGAGTTCATTTATGCACTCACCTTTGTGTCTTCAAGTGAAGTCAAAACCGTGCCTGTAGGCGTCGTCACAGAATTGGTAGAAGGCGACGTTTACCATTGGGGTGCCCTCATGGCGGGCGCCTTGCTGGGCTCTTTGCCTGTGGCTTTCATTTATTCATTCTTTGTCGAATATTACGTCTCTGGCATGACGGGTTCTGTCAAAGAGTAAACAAAGAGATTCAAGTTGTACTTTATGTTGGCGCCGTCTTGGTATGGCGCCAACCCTTGATTTACATCAAGAAGAAATTCAATCGCGTTTGTAAGATGAAGCTATCACTTTGAAAGATAGCTATGAAATTTCTGATTGCCATCGATGGCTCCAAAGCCTCAGAAGCTGCTGTGAAATATGCAGCCAGACTTTACAAAAGCATGAAGGACGAATGCCACATCACACTGATCACTGTTCAGGATGACAGCTCATTGCGTCTGTTCAAAAAATACACCCCCAAAGGCACAGTGGACGATTACTTGCGCGAAGGTGCCGACAACAATTTGGCTTGGGCCATCAAGTACCTGAACAAAACAGGTTTGGCTCACGACATGGCCATCAAGTTTGGTCATCCGGCCGAGCAAATTATCAAAGAATCAAAGTCAGGTGCCTTCGACATGATTGTCATGGGCACCAAGGGCCGCTCCACATGGAGTGACACCTTGCTTGGATCTGTTGCACAGCGGGTTTCGGGACTTTCCAAAATACCGGTGCTCCTGATTAAGGCTTGATGGCCTAGGAATGAGTGCCTAAAGTTGGTGTCAAAACCTATTTGGCACCAACTATTTCAGGCAATCCTTGAGGGCAATCGCCTTCAAGTAACATTTGCGCATGAAAATTTCTCGACTCTTTCAGCCGCGCAATCCGCTCTTTTGGATGTTGGTCGTGCTTAATTTGCTGTCCATGGTTTTGTCTTATTTGGCACAAAACTACACCCTGAGTACCTTGGGTACCACCATCGTTTTTGTGTTTGCCGTACTCAATGCCATCTTGAGTGCTGGCTTGGCATGGCGCTTGGTTAAGTCTTAGACTTCAAAGCCTTGCGCACTTGTTTCTTTTCTTTTTGTGCCGCCTCTTTGCGCTGAGTTCTTTCGGCATCGGCCTTCAAACCTGATGCCAACCACGCCGCAAATTGATCGGGCGTTTCTAAAGTCAGTCGGCCTAATGCGGCCGACCTGAAATCGTGAATCACAATTTCTGCGGCCTTGGTGGTGTTCACTCTGCCGCCCGATTGAATGGCACCACGATGCCGGGCAATGGCTTCCAACATGGTTTCATCGGTGTGCGCTGACACATTTTCTATTTTGTAGCGCTGTGTCAAAGCTTGCGGATAGTGCGTGATCAAATAGTTCAACAACTCCAAGGCCACTTCTTCGTCGTCGAAGGCATTGACGCCAATGGCGCCGCTGGCTGCTAAGTTGTAACCACTTTTTTCAACGATGATGCGGGGCCACAAAACACCAGGCGTGTCGTACAAATAAAAATCATCGGCCAAAGTAATGCGCTGCTCTAGCTTGGTCACGCCCGCTTCATCGCCTGTTTTGGCAGCCTTCTTGCCTTTGAGTGTGTTGATCAATGTGGACTTGCCTACATTGGGAATGCCACAAATGAGCACGCGCATGGGCTTGGCCATGCCGCCCCGGTTGGGTGCCAATTGGTGGCAAGCATCAATCAAGGCCTTGGCCGGCGAGACCATGCTGGTGTCCAATCCAATGGCTTTCACATGGGGCATGGCGTTGTAATGCGCCAGCCAGCTTTGGGTTTGAAGAGGGTCTGCCAAGTCTTGCTTGCTCAGAACCTTTAAACCAGGCTTGCCCACAATGAGCTGCGCCAACATGGGGTTGGCGCTAGACCCTGGCAAACGAGCGTCCAGCATTTCAATGACCACATCGATGTCTTTGATGCGCTCCTCAATCGCTTTGCGCGTGAGGTGCATGTGACCCGGAAACCATTGAATTGCCATAAAACTTGCGGACGCCTTTTGAATAAAGTCGCCCTATTGTCCCGCAATTCAAGGCCGGCTTAGGTCCCTATGACACCGCCGTCGTTTTTGCGAATGGCCACGGTGGACGATCGTGGCCGGCCGCCTGGCTGAAAATCGGGCCAATTGGAATACTTAGCAGGCTCTGCTGGATCGCTTCGGTCAGAAGGTGTTTCACCAGGGTGTTGAATGTTGATGAACATGGTGGTGCCGTCGGGGGTGAAAGCAATACCGGTCACTTCGCAATTGGTGGGGCCTGTTAAAAATCGTTTGGTTTCGCCGGTTAAGGGGTTGCAGGCCAACATTTGATTGTTGCCAATGCGAGCAAATTCGCCCTTGTACATTTGCGTGGCATGTGCATCGGTTTGAATCCAAAGAACGCCCTGCGCATCGAAGGCCAAGCCGTCTGGGCACCCATAAATATCGCCCTTGATATTGCCCTTGGCTTCTGCACGTTCGTTGGCAGGGTCGCCGGCCAACACCAGCAAGTTCCACTCAAACACACCGCCATCGAAGTCACCCTCTTCTTTCCAACGAATGATTTGACCCATGCTGTTGTTGGCTCTTGGATTGGCCGCGTCCACACCCGGTTTGCCGGGGGTACCGCGTTGGCTATTGTTGGTGAGGGTGCAATACACCCAGCCAGAATTTGGATCGATGGCCAACCATTCGGGGCGGTCCATTTTGGTGGCGCCCAACAAGTCGCTGGCCTGACGGGATTTGATCAACACCTCGCCCTGATCGGCAAAGCCATTGGCAGCCGTCAAAGGACCTTGCCCATGAACCATGGGAATCCATTGGCCTTTGCCATTGGCGTCAAACCTTGCCACATACAAAATGCC
>CALPYQ020000137.1 GCA_943327965.2 Singulisphaera sp. GP187 | reverse complement strand
CCACGATGGCTTCGCCACCTGCAATTTGGGGCAGCCATGCGGCTTTCAAAGCATCGGGTGCATAGCCTTCTAAAACGGCGCCCGCAATGAAGGCTTGTTGCAAGGGTTCGAGCACACTGCCGCGGCCCAATTCTTCCATCACCACCATGCCTTCAACGGGACCCATGCCCATGCCGCCATGTGCTTCACTGACATACAAGCCAGACAAGCCCAGCTCGGCCAGTTCGGTGTAGGCAGCACGATCAAAACCGCCTGCGTTGGTAATTTCGCGGCGGCGGTCAAAGGTATAGCCCTTGTCTACCCATTTGCGCACTGCGTCGCGCAGTTGTTCTTGGTCGTCTGAAAAATCGAAATCCATGATCTGTCCTTGTACGGTTAAATCAATTAACCCAAAACGGTTTGAGCAACGATGTTGCGTTGCACTTCATTGCTGCCGCCATAAATCGTTGTTTTACGCATGTTGAAATAGTTCGCAGCCAATGGTGCGTTAGAGACTTCTTGGCCAGGGAAGTTGCCTTGCCAGCCTGCGTCCATGGCTTCAAAGATAAAGGGCAGGCTGTAGGGGCCAGCGGCCAACATCATGAGTTCGCTGTAGCGTTGCTGAATTTCACTGCCTCTGATTTTCAAAAGACCGGCAATGTCGAGTGAGTTTTTGCCAGACTTCTCGGCAGACAAAACGCGCAACACCAACATTTCCAAGGCCACAATGTCCACTTCCAGTTTGGAAATTTCATCGCGGAAACGCATGTCATCGTAAACGCCTTCTGTTTTGGCAATGCGCTTGAGACGCTCTAGCTCACGTTTGGCGCGGTTCACATCGGCAATGTTGGTGCGCTCATGGGCCAGCAAATGCTTGGCGTAATTCCATCCTTTGTTTTCTTCACCGATCAAGTTTTCGGCAGGGACTTCAACATTGTCGAACCAGACCTCGTTCACCTCGCATTCGCCATCGAGCAATTTGATGGGACGAACCGTAATGCCGGGGGTCTTCATGTCGATCAGCAAGAAAGAAATACCGGTCTGAGGTTTGCCTTCGTTGCTGGTGCGGACCAAACAGAAAATCCATTCGCCATATTGGCCCAGGGTCGTCCAAGTTTTTTGACCATTGACGATGTACTTGTCGCCCACTCGTTCGGCGCGTGTTTTGAGGGAGGCCAAGTCGGAGCCAGAACCCGGCTCACTGTAGCCTTGGCTCCACCAAACTTCACCGCTGGCGATGCCTGGCAAGAAACGTTTTTGTTGTTCGGCATTGCCAAAAGCCATGATGACGGGGGCCACCATGACGGGGCCAAATGGCACCACTCGAGGTGCGCCCGCTAAAGCGCATTCTTCTTCGAACAAATGCTTCTGAACAGCGTTCCAGCCTGGACCGCCAAATTGCTCTGGCCAGCCCCAACCAAGCCAACCCTTTTTGCCCAAAATTTTGGCCCAGCGTTGCATGTCATCGCGGGTTAAGCGCATGGCGCTGTGGACTTTTTGTGAAATATCGGCTGGTAAATTTGCTTTTACCCAGGCGCGAATTTCCTCGCGAAATGCGAGCTCTTCGGGTGTGAATGCCAAATCCATGAAATGTGTCTCCGGTCAAAGCCAGTGAATGGTGAAAACAGCGTTTTTAGCACGACCGTGCGCAAATTTTCTGTCTTGGTAGCGACAAATACCTTTTTAATCGAGGGGCAGCAGGGATAATCCTTAGTTCTTTGTCTGCATTGGGTCGCTTTGCCCCTGTATTTGTGAAAAACATTGTGATTTTGATTTCTGGCACTGGCTCCAACATGGCTGCCATTGTTCAAGCCGCGCATGCCGAGCGTTGGGAAAAATTGCTAGGGGTTCGAATTGCGGCTGTCATCAGCAATCGGCCCAATGCGTCGGGCTTGGACTGGCTGCGTTCAAGCGAATCATGTTCAAACATTGCTACTGAAGTTTTGGACCACACGCAATTTGCAACGCGGGACAATTTTGACGCAGCGCTCATGTCGCGAATTGATGTGCATCAGCCAGATTTGGTGGTGCTGGCGGGTTTCATGAGAATTTTGACACCGAACTTTGTGGCGCATTACGCAGGCCGATTGGTCAATGTTCATCCTTCCTTGTTGCCAGCATTTACGGGGCTCCATACGCATCAACGCGCCATCGATGCAGGTTGCCAATTTGCGGGCGCCACCGTGCACCAAGTGACCAGCGAGTTGGACCATGGCAAAATTTTGGCGCAGGCAGTGGTGCCTGTATTGAAAGATGACACCGCGGAAAGCTTGGCCGCCAGGGTCTTAACGCAGGAACATCGTATTTTTCCTGCAGCCATTGCAGACTTTTTCAAGCCTCCGGCAGCTGCTCTCCCACCCAAGTAAACCGGTCCTGAACCACACCATTGATTTCAACTTTTTCGTTGAACATGGCGGCCGGCCTCACCCATAAACCTTGCTCGCCATACAGCGCTTTGTACAAAGTCATGGGTTCCAAAGATTCTGAGTGACGCACAGTGCCGAGCACTTGGTACATCAAATTTTTGTAGTGGCGGTAGTAGCCAGGTCGCGTGACGATCAGTGGCGGAAAGGTTTCTTCTTGCATGATGGCGGTCATTGGTGCTCAGCAGTGGGACAATAGAGACTATGCATCCTAAAGCTTTGTTAGACGCCTGTGCCGAATTGGTCAGGCTGACCCTTCAATTTAATCACCCCGCCGATGCGGTTGTGTCTCGTTTCTTCCGAGACAACCGCAGCCTGGGTCCACGCGAACGTGCCACCTTGTCAGAGACAGTTTTTCAAGTCTTGCGCAAGAAACTTTTGTTTGAACACATGGCCCGTTCAGGCAGTGGACCCAAAGAGCGCCGTCTGGCCATTTTGGGTTTTGCCGGACCGCGAGATTTTGTCAAAAGCGCGCTAAACGACACCGAAAAAAAATGGCTCGACATGTGCGACAGCATTCAGCCATCGGACCTGATGTCGCAACATATTCACAACTTGCCTGATTGGCTTGCCAGGCCGCTCAAAGAGCAACTGGGCGAAAGCTTTGAAGCTTTGGCCCAGAGCTTGCAACAAGCGGGCACTTTGGATTTGCGCGTCAATGCTTTGAATGAAAAACGTGCAGATGTTCAAAAGGAACTGACGTCGGCAGGCATCGTTTCTGAACCAACGCCCTATTCACCTTGGGGCTTGCGCTTGCAAGGCAAACCTTCCTTGGCCAAAGTCAAAGCTTTTGAGCGGGGTGCAGTTGAAGTGCAAGACGAAGGCTCCCAATTGCTGGCGCTTTTGCTCGATGCACATCGCGGTGAAATGGTGGTCGATTTCTGTGCAGGGGCGGGCGGCAAAACCTTGGCCATTGGCGCAGCCATGCGCAACACAGGGCGGCTCTATGCCATGGACACATCAGCACACCGTTTGGATGCGCTCAAACCTCGTTTGGCGCGCAGTCAGTTGTCCAATGTGCACCCCGCCGCCATTGCCCACGAACGCGATGACAGGGTCAAACGCTTGGCCGGCAAAATAGACCGTGTGTTGGTCGATGCACCTTGTTCGGGCTTAGGCACATTGCGGCGCAACCCCGATTTGAAGTGGCGTCAAAAACCAGAAGGCATCGCTGAGGTGGCCGCAACCCAAACGGCCATTTTGGACAGTGCTGCGCGACTATTAAAGTCAGGCGGACGCTTGGTGTACGCCACCTGCAGTGTGTTGCCTCAAGAGAACGAAGACATTGCCAATGCCTTTACATTGGCCCATCCTGACTTTGTCTTGTTGCCTGTCAATGAGGAACTCAACAGATTAAAAGTAGCCGACGCGGAGTCCTTGTGTACGGGTCCGTTTTTGCGTCTTTGGCCGCACCGCCATGGCACCGACGGCTTCTTTGCGGCCGTATGGATTCGAAAGTGAATTCTTAAGGATTCATTCTTGAGTTTTTTCCCTCAAATGACTGTCCATTTGAATTCAAAAATCTTAAAATAATGAGGTTGTCTTTCCTGACGACGCCTCTTAGAAAGTGACTGCATGTTGTTACTCGATTCGGCTGCCTTTGATGCAGTCATTGATTGGATGGCCAATGGTCTTCTTGGCTTTTCCGGTTGGCAAGTTTTCTTTGTGATTTTGGGTTTAACCCACGTCACAATTGCCAGTGTCACCATCTTTTTACATCGCCATCAAGCGCACAGATCGCTTGATTTGCATCCTATTGCGTCACATTTTTTCCGTTTTTGGTTGTGGATGACCACGGGCCAAGTGACCAAAGAATGGGCTGCCATTCACCGCAAACATCACGCCAAGTGCGAGCAAGCAGAAGACCCCCACAGCCCCCATGTGCACGGCATCAAAACAGTGTTGTTCACGGGTGCTGAGTTGTATCGCAAAGAGTCCAAAAACAAAGAAACACTGAGCCGTTATGGTCACGGTACCCCCGACGATTGGATAGAGCGCAAGCTGTACTCACGTTTCTCTTGGCAAGGTGTGGCCTTGATGCTCATCATCGATGTGGCTTTGTTTGGCGCTTTGGGCCTCACGGTATGGGCTGTGCAAATGGCATGGATTCCTGTCACTGCCGCCGGCATCATCAATGGCGCCGCTCACTACTGGGGCTATCGCAACTTTGAAGCACACGACGCTAGCACCAACATTTCTCCATGGGGAATTCTCATTGGCGGTGAAGAGTTGCACAACAACCACCACACCTATCCCACTTCGGCCAAGTTGTCTGTCAAACCTTACGAGTTCGATTTGGGTTGGACCTACATTTGTATTTTGCAGTTCTTAGGTTTGGCCCATGTGAAGAAAACGCCTCCTGTGCTGGCCTACGGTGAAGTGCGCCCTGTGGCTGACGAAAAAACATTGGAAGCCCTCATTGCCAACCGTTACGAAGTGATGGCCAGTTATGCCCGTCAAATGCGCAGCGTCTTCCGCGAAGAAGTGGCCCATGCCAAGTTGGATGCAAGCATTTTGAAAGTGGCCAAGCGCTGGATTCACCGCGACGGTGACAAAGTGCCTGCAGAAGCTCAAGCACCCCTAAGCGCCACTTTGGCGGCTTATCCCGTTCTAGACAAAATGTTGGCCATGCGCGAAGAGCTGCGTCAAATCTGGCTTAACACGTCACACAACCGCGAACAACTCGCCCTCGATTTGCAAGCCTGGTGCAAACGCGCCGAAGACAGCGGCATTGCAGCTTTGCGCGATTTCTCCAAACAACTGCGCGCTGCCCGCGCGTAATTGCTTCAGCTGCCACTTTAAATGGGGTCAGATCAACATTAATTTCCAATCCAAGGGACTAAAGGCTAAGGGGGCTGACAATAAATGGGGTCAGATCAACATTAATTTTTTCAGCTCATCACTCTATGTGAAGGACAGAAAATTAATGTTGATCTGACCCCAATTATTGAGCCCCCTTAGCCTTTAGTCCCTTGGATTGATCAAATTAATGTTGATCTGACCCCATTTAAATCACCATTTAAATCATCCGCAGAAACAAAAAAGCCCGCATCAGCGGGCTTTT
>CALPYQ020000136.1 GCA_943327965.2 Singulisphaera sp. GP187 | reverse complement strand
GTTCTGGACCGGCGCTTGGCCTGAGTGGTGGGGCTGGTGGCTCAACATGCCCATCTGGCGCACCTAATTAAAGAGAGGAAATTGAAATGGCCGAATACCAAAATCTTTTCACCTCGGTGCAACCCGTCGGGCCTTTGCACCATGGCGTTGACTTACCTCGCGGCGACGACAAGCGCACGGGAGAACCCTTTCTGGTGCACCTATTAGGTCGCATTGGCAATGCACAAATCGGTCCGGTTTATCTAGGCTCGCTCGGCGTAGCGTCCTTGATTTTCGGCATCGCTGCCTTCAACATCATTGGCTTCAACATGTTGGCCTCGGTTGACTGGAATCCAATTCAGTTGTTGCGTCAGTTGTTCTGGCTGGCATTAGAACCACCACCTCCCGCATACGGCTTAGGCATTCCACCGCTGGCACAAGGTGGTTGGTGGCTCATCGTAGGCTTCTTGCTCACCATCTCCATCATGTTGTGGTGGGTGCGCACTTATCGCCGCGCCAGACAACTTGGCTTAGGCACGCATGTGGCTTGGGCCTTTGCAGCAGCTATTTGGTTGTATTTGGTTTGCGGTTTTTTCCGCCCCATCATGATGGGCAGCTGGTCTGAGGCGGTACCCTTTGGGATCTTTCCGCACTTAGATTGGGTATCGGCCATTTCGCTTCGCTACGGCAACTTGTTCTACAACCCATTCCATGCTTTGTCGATTGTGTTCTTGTATGGTTCTGTGTTGTTGTTTGCAATGCACGGTGCCACCATTCTGGCTGTAAGCCGTTACGGCGGTGAACGTGAGATTGAACAAATTGTTGATCGCGGTACAGCTTCTGAGCGTGCAGCCTTGTTCTGGCGTTGGACCATGGGCTTTAACGCCACCATGGAATCCATTCACCGCTGGGCCTGGTGGTTCGCAGTACTCTGCCCATTGGTTGGCGGCATCGGTATCTTGCTAACAGGAACCGTCGTTGACAACTGGTACCTCTGGTCTGTCAAACACCATGTTGTGCCTGCCTACCCCTTGGGCAGCCCAGTTGTGGTCGATCCAGCTATTCTGGGAGTGAAACCATGAAAATAATTTTTAAAACTGCACTTTGCTTAATGGCAGCTGTCATGCTGGCTGGCTGTGAACGGCCACCCATTGAAACCGTTCAAACAGGTTTCCGCGGCACTGGCATGGAACAAATCTACAACCCACGCACATTGGCCAAGGAAGCGGCTTTGAATACCGCCCCTGCTGCTGCAGAAGCGGCTTCAGCCGAAGGTCCCAAAGCCAAGGATGTTTATCAAAATGTCCAAGTATTGGGCGACTTGAGTGTGGGTCAGTTCAATCGCCATATGGCCTCCATTACTCAATGGGTTGCGCCTGAAGCGGGTTGCGCTTACTGCCACAATGTCCAAAATTTTGCGGATGACGGCAAGTACACCAAAGTGGTGGCCCGGCGCATGATTGAGATGACGCAAAAGGTGAACCAAGACTACAAGGCACACGTGGCCGATACTGGCGTCACCTGCTATACCTGCCACCGTGGCAACAACGTTCCTACGCAAGTTTGGACAGAGCCCAAAGATCGCAAATATGCAAACAGCTTGTTGGGCGATTTGGCAGGTCAAAATATTGCAACGAAAGAAGCAGGTTTATCGTCTTTGCCGTTTGATCCCTTCACACCTTATTTGAAGGATGCACAGCCTATTCGTGTGAACAGCGATACGGCCATGACCGGTATAGGCGCCAATGCCAACCGGGCATCGACCAAGCAAACCGAATTCACCTACTCGCTCATGGTGCATATGTCTGAGTCCTTGGGTGTGAACTGCACGTATTGCCACAACACGCGCAACTTCGCTTCATGGGAAGAGTCCAGGCCACAACGCGTAACCGCTTGGCACGGCATTAAAATGGCACGTGACTTGAACAACGAGTACATGGTGCCGCTGACTGACAAGTTCCCAGCCAATCGCCTAGGACCTAAGGGTGATGTGGCCAAGGTCAATTGCAGTACATGCCACCAAGGCGCTTACAAACCGCTGTATGGTGCACAAATGGCCAAAGATTTCCCAGAGCTTCAGGCCGCCGCTAAGCCTTAATCTTTGAGACTCACAAGGCCTGCACCCGTTGCGGTTCAGGCCTTTTTTTATTTGGAGATTCTGTCATGTACACGCCAACTTCAGCAGCCGAAAATGACCAAGTGGTCGTGCTGTTGTTGGCTGACATTGCAGAAGGTTCGCGTTTATGGGGTTGGTCGCGCATTGTCAAAGGCCCTCAAGCTTTGCAAGACGTTCCTGGCCTGCTTTTTTCAAAAGTATTGGGCAGCGGTTTCGAGGGTGGTTTTGGACTTCGTCCCAGCCCCTCACGTCAAGGCATGTTTGGTATGTTTGAGTCTTTGTCAGCAGCACAAGCATTCGTGACAAACTCCAGTGTGCTGCAAGCCTATCAAGAGCGCTCTGACGAATTTTGCTGGGCCCTTCTTAAAACTTGGTCATGCCGCGGCAGTTGGGATGGCCAATCACTTGAAGTTTGTGCAGCACAACCCATCAAAGGCCCTGTCGCGGCATTGACGCGCGCTTCCATCAAGCTGGGCAAAGCACCCGCATTTTGGCGGCATGCTCCCCCCTCTCAAACGGCTTTGGCCGATGCCAAAGGTTGTCAATTGGCGGTTGGCTTGGGCGAAGCACCTTTTGTACGGCAAGCCACTTTCAGCATTTGGGACAGTGTGTCCGATATGAATGCCTATGCACGGTCTGGTGCACACTTGGAAGCCATCCAAGCAGCTGCACAAAACGACTATTTTTCAGAATCCATGTTTGCTCGATTTGTACCTTTGCAAGTTCAGGGTCAATGGCAGGGCAAGGTCTATGCATAGCGCTGCGGGCACGCCGCGTGTGGTGGTGGTTGGCGCAGGCATTGGCGGTTTGGTCAGTGCACTGGTCTTGGCGCACCGCGGTTTGGATGTCACGCTGCTTGAAAGCGCGGCAACACCGGGCGGCAAGATTCGCCAAGTTCAGGTCGATGGTGTGGGCGTTGATTCAGGACCGACTGTGTTCACCATGCGCTGGGTCTTGGATCAAATGCTTCAAGAAATGGGCACGTCTCTCTCAGAGATTTTGAAACTTGAAAACATCGGTGTGCTGGCAAGACATGCTTGGGATGGCAGCCCACAGACACTCGATTTATTGTCTGACACCGAACGGACAGCCGATGCCATTTCGGCCTTCAGCAGCCCCCAAGAAGCCAAACGATTTTTAGGTTTTTGCAAAGAAGCGAGAAGTCTTTATGACACGCTTGAAAAGCCCTACATTCGAAGTGAGCGCCCCGATCTTTTGAGCATGGTGGGTGACCTCGGATTTCAAGGCTTGGCCACACTCACGGGCTTGGGGCCCTTCGCCAGTTTGTGGCGAAGTTTGGGCCGGCACTTTCACGATCCTCGCTTACAACAATTGTTTGGCCGGTACGCCACCTATTGCGGTGCTTCGCCTTGGTCGGCACCTGCCACCTTGATGTTGGTGGCCCAGGTGGAGCTGGACGGTGTGTGGTCGGTGTCTGGTGGCATGTTTGAAGTGGCCAAAGCACTGGCACAGTTGGGTGAAAAATGGGGGGTCAAACCCCGCTATAACCACGCGTGTGAGCGCATACTGACAAAAGGCGGACGCATCAGTGGTGTACAACTTAATTCTGGCGAAATCATCGAAGCCGATCATGTGATTTTCAACGGCGATGTCGCAGCCATGGCACAAGGTCTTTTGGGCCCAGCAGTCAAACCCAGCTTTCAGGCAGTGCCCGCACAAAATCGTTCTTTGTCTGCATTCACCCTTTCAATGCATGCTAAAACAAGCGGCTTTCCCTTGGTTCGTCACAACGTATTTTTCAATCAAAATTACTACGCTGAATTTGATGATATTTTTCAAAAACGCAGGCTGCCTGCACAAGGCACCGTTTATGTCTGTGCGCAAGATCGAAGTGACGAAGGCCTGGTCACGTCTGGTTTGGAAAGACTTTTGTGTTTGGTCAATGCGCCCGCTGATGGCGACACTCATTCCTTCAATTCATCGGAGATACACGCATGCGAATCGAGCAGTTTGGCGCTGATGCGTCGCTGTGGCCTACAGATCGAGGCTTCGCCGCAGCAAGTGGTGCGCACGCTACCACAGGACTTTGCGCGTCTGTTTCCGGGCAGTGGGGGCGCTCTTTATGGCCAAGCGACTCACGGCTGGATGTCGGCCTTCGCGCGCCCCTCCTCTCGCAGCAAAGTGCCGGGACTTTACACGGCGGGGGGCAGCGTCCATCCGGGACCCGGCGTACCGATGGCGGCCATGTCGGGGCGTTTGGCGGCCGCGGCCCTGATGGCGGACCTCGGTTTGACCAAGTTGTCCCGCCGGGTGGTTATCTCTGGTGGTATGTCGACGCGCTAAGCGACGACGGCCAATACGGACTCTCCATCATTGCCTTTGTGGGCAGTGTGTTTTCGCCTTATTACGCTTTAGCAAGAAAGCGTTCGGGCGGCGTTGCCGATCCTGAAAACTATTGCGCCTTGAATGTGGCCTTGTATGGCAAGGGCGGTAAACGATGGACCATGACAGAGCGCGGACGAAGCCATGTTTCGCGCAGCGCACATCATTACCAAATAGGTCCTAGCAGTTTGCACTGGGACGGACAATCGCTCACCATTGACATTGATGAAATCAATGTGCCCATCCCCATGCGTGTGCGCGGCCGTGTCACAGTTCGGCCAGAAGGACTTTGTAACTTTGTCACGCCCTTGGACAACGAGGGCTTGCACCGCTGGGGCCCGATTGCACCCTGCTCACGTGTCGAGGTAGAAATGGACAAACCTCATTTCAGTTGGCGTGGCCATGCTTACATGGATTCCAACGAAGGCGATGAACCCGTAGAGAATGGCTTTCAAGATTGGGATTGGGCTCGCGCTGAAATGGCCAATGGTGATACCAGCGTGGTGTATGACGTCAGGCCTCAACAAGGGCCAGGCCGCGTGGTAGCGCAACGCTTTTCACCGGATGGCAGTTACACACCTTTCACAGCGCCTGCTCGGCACAAACTGCCTTCTTCGGGTTGGTTGTTAGCGCGTGGCATGTGCAGTGAATCGGATCAGGCGCCTGAAGTTGTCAGTACCTTAGAAGACACACCGTTTTATGTTCGCTCTTTGCTGCGCACCCAGTTGCTGGGAGAAAACGTCACAGCCGTCCATGAGTCGTTGGACATTCCAAGATTGGTGTCCTTGCCTGTGAGGTTCATGTTGCCTTGGCGAATGCCTAGGCGCGCTTAGTTGAAGTGTTGTGCAGCTGATTAATCCTCTGAGTTCTGCTGCCGGGCTCGCGCCAAAGTGCGCTCTCTTTCCCTTGGTCCAAAACTCGAAGCCAAAGCGCCCTCTGCTTCTAAGCCTTCAAGATAAATACTTTCAATTTCTGGCGCAGCGCGCAACAGTTCGCGTTCGGCAAACGGCATGTGCAGCAATGCTCTTAACGCAAATAGAAT
>CALPYQ020000135.1 GCA_943327965.2 Singulisphaera sp. GP187 | reverse complement strand
CCCTTGAAGACGCTGGCTTTTGCAAAAAAGGCGAAGGCTTGCAATTCTTGCGCGATCACAATTTCACCTTCCAGGGCGATTTCCCCATGAACACCCACGGCGGTCAATTGAGCTTTGGCCAAACAGGCAGCGCAGGCGGCATGACCCAAGTGATTGAAGCTGTGCACCAAATTCAAGGCCGCGCTGATGCGCGCCAATTAAAGCGCCACGACTTGGCCTATGTCTCTGGCACCGGCGGTGTCATGAGTGAGCAAGGCGCCTTGATTTTGCAGGGAGCTTGATCATGACTTGGAACAAACCCCTGCCCCACCCCACCACCATTTCAGCGCCTTATTGGGAGGGCTTGAAAGCCCACGAAGTGCGTTTACAACAATGCGACAAAGGTCATTGGTTGTTTTTCCCGCGCACCCATTGCCCCACTTGCGGCTCGCGCAACTTAGCGTGGCATGCTGTTAACGGTGAGGCCACGCTTTACAGTTTTACAGTGGCGCGCGTTGCCACACTGCCAGAATTTACCGATGAAATGCCGCAACTGTTGGCGGTGGTTGAGTTGCCGCAAGGCGTTCACATCAACACCACCATGGTGGGCGTTGAGCCCAACCAACTTCAAATTGGCCAGCGCGTTCGCCCAGTGTTTGACGAGCGCCCAGGCAGCGTGACTTTGTTGCGCTACACACCCGTTGAGTCAGCTCATCCATCAGTCATTGCAGCCGATACAAGCCTGGTCGCACCTGAACCTGTTGCAGTTGAAGTGCAAGCGCCGTCGTTGCGGCAAATCAATTGCAAAGATTTGGAAGCCATGCAATCTTTGGTGTCAGAAAACTTTTCTGCTTGGTCCAATCAAGTTGAAGTGACACAAGACCTGATTAACCAATTTGCGGCGCTTTCAGGCGATGACTATTGGATTCACACAGACCCTGTCAAAGCACGTGCGGAGAGCCCTTTTGGCACGACCATTGCACACGGTGCATTGGTACAGATTCTGATCAGTCGCATGAAGCTGCCCCTGGACCATGAAGTGGTGGGATTTAACAACATCGTCAACTATGGTTCAGACCGTCTTCGATTTCCATCACCCGTTCCCTCAGGCTGTCGAATTCACACAAGATATCGTGTCAAATCGGTGCAAGCGGTCAAAAGTGGTACGCAAGTTACCATGGAAATCAATGTCCATGTTGTGGGCCAAGATCGGCCTTCCGTGATCAATGATCTGGTGATGCTTTACATGTAACCATGGCGTATTAATTCATTGCTTTTTCCAACCCCAAACATCTGATTGCCAATGACCACAAGCCCTTCTAACCGACTTTTGTTTGCCTTCATCTTGTCAGCCAGTTTGGCATCCACCATCGGTGGCTTGCCTTTCAATGTGCTGCCCGTCATGTTGGGCAGTTTGGCTGACTCATTCAAGTTGGATGCACAAACCACGGGCATGATTGGCTCGGTTTGTTTTGCAGGTTATTTGGTGGGCACCTTGGGCGCACCGTTTTGGATGAACCGCGTCAACTGGCGCCTACTGACCATTGTGAGCGCCATCGGCACCGCGGCGTCCTTTGCTGCAAGCTCGCAAATCGACACCCTCGAATGGCTGGTGGTCGTTTGGGCCTTGATTGGCTTCTTTGCTTCCACCATGACTTGCTTGGGCATGCGCATCTTGTCTGATTTGCCCGACAAAGTTCGCGCTTTTGGCACCCGACAAGGCGTGGAGCTCACGGTCACTGCCGCGGTGTTGTTTGCATTGCCGCCGCTCATCATCTCTCATTACCAATATCCAGGTGCAGCATTGTCGTTGGCGGCAGTGGTGGCCATTTTGGGTCTGTCTGCATTTTGGGTACCCACTGGCGCACAGTCCAACCAAGACGCTGCGGCACAAGGCACACCGGCAACCGGCGCTTATCTGCCTGCCATGGCTTGGCAATCGCTGGCCCTGTTCTTTGTTTTTCTGGTGGGTAACATTGGTCTCTGGGCTTTCTTAGAAAGAATCGGCAGTTCCTTGCAAATAGCGCCCGCCGAAATGGGCATCGTTTTCGCGGTCCTCAAATTGTTGGGCGGCGTGGCAGCGTTCTTCACTGCAGCGGTTGGTGAGCGTGTTGGACCCACCCGCGCAGCTTGGTGGGTGTTGGGCACGGTAGGCCTTGGTTTGGTATTGCTTCAAACAGCTTCCGCCTTTATTGGCTTTGCCCTGGGCGCATGGATCTGGGAATTTGCATTCACTTGTGGCTGTGTGTTTCACGCCGCCAGCATTGCGCGCAGCGACCCTAGCGGCCGTGCAGTGATGTTGGTGCCAGCCGTATTTGCCCTCAGTTCTATGGCGGGCCCTGGATTGGCAGGCCAAATTGTGGCCGGTGGCAATTATGTGGGCCTCTTGGCTTTTGCCTTGGCATCCACTCTCTTGCCAGCCTTGGTCAACTTGTTTCGTCGACCCGCTTAAGGCAACAGCTTGAGGGGCTTGAATAAGTTGGGCGCGCGCCTAACTTATTCAGCAAATTGAATGCTGCAGCCGCCCAAACCTTCAATGTGCATCTTGAAGTGATCGCCTGCAACAGCAGTGACCAGCGGTGCCAATGAGCCTGACAAAATTAATTCGCCGGCTTTGAAGGGAATGCCAAATGCACCCAGCGTGTTGGCCAACCACGCCACCGCTTCGGCGGGATGACCTTGCACTGCACTGCCCAAGCCCGCACCTGAGGGCGCATCGTTTTTCCACATCTGCATCGAGGCTGCAGCCAAGTCAAGTGCATAGGGATCGGTGTGCTGTTTGCCCACCACAAACACCCCACAGGAAGCGTTATCGGCCACCGTGTCTTGGATTTTGATTTTCCAATTGTCAATGCGGGAATCGACAATTTCAAAGCAAGGCGCAACCCACTCGGTTGCAGCCATCACTTGTTCACGCGTCACGCCGGGCCCCTTTAAATCGGCCTTCAACATGAAGGCAATTTCACCTTCCGCTTTGGGCTGAATCAAACCGGTTTGTTTGAGCGAAACCGTGGCGCCGTCTTCGCAATGCATGGCATCGGTTAAGAAACCAAAGTCGGGTTGGAACACGCCCAGCATGTCTTGCACTGGCTTGGAAGTGACGCCAATTTTTTTACCAATGACACGCTCTCCAGCAACCACACGACGCTTCAAAAATTGCAACGAGACGCCATAGGCATCTTCCACCGACATGTCTGAAAATCTGTTGGTAAAAGGCACCAGCGTTCGGCGTTCGCGAAGGGCCGCAAACAAATCATCGCCCAATTGTTGAATCAATTCGGGGGTCATGTTTTTAGCCTCTCTGTAAAAAATCAATGCAGTTGCGGTTGAACATGTCGCGGTGCTCGACTTGCACCCAGTGGCCGCAACGGTTAACCAACACCATACGCGCTTGAGGACAGTTGTCTAGCAGTTTGGTGGCGCCGCTGACAGGGTTGAAGTGATCATTGACACCCCAAAATCCGAACACAGGGCATTTCAATTCGTGCAAACGATCGGTTAAGTTAGGCACCTTCAGCACCGAACGTGCGGCTTGCGTTTGAGTGGCGGCAATGGGTGCACGCTCATTGATAATTTCATCGGTCAACAAGCTAGGGTCAAACAACTGCATGGTCATGACAGCCCGCATGGCCTCGGCACCCGTTTTGCCCGATTGGTAAATTTGGAACATGTTGGCAATGCCGGGCATGGCCAAATAAGTGTCCAAGTCTTCTACGCCACCAGGGGCCATCAAAATCAAACGGCTCACTTCATCGGGATACGCCAAGGCGTAACCCAAAGCCACAGCACCGCCCAGTGAGTTGCCTAAGAGCGTGATGTTTTTCAAACCCAGTGCGTCCACCATGCCTTTGACGCCAGCCACAAAAAAATCCAAATCGTATTGCGGAATATCGGGTTTGCTAGAGAGTCCGTAGCCCAATAAATCGGGCACAACAACACGGTATCCCGCCTTGGCAAACTCGGGGTAGTTGCCTTTGAAATTGCTGTAGCCACTGGCACCACCGCCTGCGCCGTGCAGAAAAATGACCACCTCACCTTGGCCTTGCTCATGGTAGTGAATGCGTTGCGTGGCACCTGCCACGGGTGCGATGTCAACGTAGTGGCCTTCTGGAATGGAAAATTGATTTGTCATGTTTTTCAGTTGAATGTGAATGCTTATTCAGCGGCAGATTGCCAGAGCTTAGGCAAGCCTGGATCGGTGGCCAAGATGGCTTGTTTGAGTAAGTTGCGTAAAGCGGCAGACTCCAGCTCGCCCATGCGAGAAACAAGGTCTGCTTCGAAAGATTTGGCTGCAGCCAAGACATGCAGAATGGCATCACTGCCCTTGGCACTGAGCCGCAGTGCACCCACCGATTTGTCATCGTCTAACAAGCCGCGTTGCACCAAGGACTGCAAGGCCACTGCACTGATGTCGACACCGGTGTAGGCAATGTGCGCCACGATGTCTTCGGGCTTCAAGGGCTGTTTGACGCTCAACAATGACAAGATAAAAAAGTCAGTGTCCGAGAGTTGGCGTTGCGAAAGTGTGGGACGCAGACCATGCACAAATTGAAAATGCGCACGGCCAAACAAATACCCTAACAAATTTTCAGAGTAAGAAGCACCTTCGATGTTGGAGGTAGGCTCTGTGGCAACGGGTCCCGCTTTTCTGGCAGCCAAGGCATAGCCACCTGTGACGTACAACAATGGGGGCCTGTTGGCGCTGTCGTAGTGCGTGACTTCGCCCACAAAAATGGTGTGGTCCCCGCCTTCGTATTGAAACGCTGTCCGGCACTGAAACCTAGCGCTGCAGCCTTGAAGGAGGGGCGCGCTGTTGCTGGAAACATCCAAATCCAAGCCGGCAAATTTGTCTTCGCCAGCCTTGGCAAAGCGGTTGGACAGCTCTTCTTGTTCATTGGACAAGATGTGCACATTCCAATGGGGGGTGGTGCTAAAGACGGGCAGGCTGCGTGCTTTTTTGGCCAAGCTCCAAAGCACCATGGGCGGATCCAAAGAAACCGAGTTAAAGCTATTAGCAGTAACCCCTACTAAGGAGCCGTCCTCGGCCTGTGCGGTCACGATGGTGACGCCTGTGGCAAACATACCCAAGGCTTGTCGAAAGTCCTTTGGGTCAAATGGTTGAGCGGCTTTGTCCATGTCTTTTCCTGATCTATCTACTAAGCTTGAATCCAGACGAGCGAAATTGAATCCTTCACTCGGACTAGATTCGTCCTGTCGGGCTTAACAACGGTGGCAATGCAGATGCATTTGACCGCAAGTTTTAGTCTGATTGGACGATGATTGAAGCTTCCCAGAGTGGGAATATCTGGATGTCTCGCGTTATTTCTTGCTATCTCGCATTCAACATTTTGTGCCTTAAAGGCCCTACGGAGATTAAACAATGATTACGGTCAACAATGATTATTTAACGCCTGAAGCGCTAGAGTTAATTGAACGTGCCAAAAACATGGCACCTCGCCTCGCAGAACGAGCACGTTCCGCGGAAGATGCCGGTCTGGTTCAAAAAGAAACCAT
>CALPYQ020000134.1 GCA_943327965.2 Singulisphaera sp. GP187 | reverse complement strand
GGAAGCTTTTGGGTCGGGGTGCTGCGCTAACTGCACATGCCAGCGCAGTCTGGGTGTTTCAACAAAGCTTGAAAGATGACGCAGAGGCCACTGGCCACCCTCTGTGTCCCAATTTAAAGTTTGCCTTGGGGTCACATTGTTCTTCTTTTCAAGATCGGCCCGCAACAGCGCGAACTGCTTGGTTCAATGTGTTGGCGCCCGCATAGGGCAAGGCCAAATATTGCGCCCCCATCGCTTGCGCCAAATTTTTGGCGGCATCTTGTGCTTGCGGCGAGGTGTCTACCAGCAAAGTACTCAAGCCCATTAAGCGCATTTCTGCTGCAGCGGCCAAGGCATCCGTGGCAGCTTGCGCGCGACCCGGCTTTCCATCGCGTGCAATGTTGCCCTTGCCGTCGGTGAGCAAAACCACAATGGGTGTTTCACCCTTTTTCCTCAGTTGATCAGCCAAGCGCATGGATACGTCAATGGCATTTGCCAAGGGCGTGCCACCGCCGCCAGGCAAGCCCGCCAAGCTTCTTTTGGCACGCGCCAAAGAGCGTGTCGGTGGCAGAATTAACTCAGCAGTTTGTCCCCTGAAGGCGAGTACCGCCACACTGTCGCGCCTGACATAGCAGTCTGCCAATAAAAGTTCTACAGCGCCCTTGGCTTCGGCCAAACGGTTCAACGCCGAGGAGCCAGAAGCATCGACCACAAACACAGTGGTGGTCTGCCCCAATTGTCTAAAGCGCGTGACATGGAAGTCTTCTTTGCGCACCACAATGCGTTGTTTTTGACCAACTGTTGGTGCCAACTGACGCTGCCTTATTCTTTGCCAAGGCGCAGCAGCCCTCAGTGTTTCAAGCACATTGATGCGTTGCCCTGCCCGTGGCTCGCCTTTGCGCGCGCCAACGGGTCGGCCACGCAATGCATTTTTTTGCAGGGCGCCTGCACTGCCAGCCGTGGCCGTTTTGGCACGCAGTTTCTGTCCCAATTTCAAACTGGCCAAGAGGCCTTCAGGAATGGCGGCTTGAGCAGCCTCTAGAACGAGTTCGGCCAAATTTTCGGGAAGACCGGGGTCCTCATCTTGCGGCTCTTCTTGCTCGCCGTCTGAGTTGCGCTCATCCTCACTGACGGCATTTTGATTGTCGGGGGAGGGTGGTTCAGGCGGGGGCGCTTCAGCATCAGAAGACATGTTCTCAGCCTCATTCTCTTGGGGCTCTTCCGATGCTTGCGGCGGCAGTCTGGTTGCCCGAGGCGCAAGCACCAATCGGGCTGCAACGCCAATGTGTTCCTCTTCGACGGTGTTGCTGCCTACCAGCGCAGCCGCGGCACGCGCCACGCGAACCGCAAACACGCTGGCGCGGAGCGAGTCAATGCCCAGCGCCAAGGCTGCGGCACAAAGCGCTTTCACAGCTTCTTCGTCCATCGTCACTTGCGACAAGCACTGACGGGCATTCAACACTTCTTGGGCGGTCCACTCGGGCCCTTCTTCCTCTTCGTCTTGAGTGCCCATGAGCAATCTGAACGCGAGCCGATCAGCCAGACTTGCTGGCATTTGCTCGTCGTCATTGGCGCCTTCGTCTAAGGCCACCAGGCCCAAGCTTGCTTCCAGTGATGTGTCCAAGCCGTCACGTTGAAGTGCGACTTTACCTGTGTCGAGCACATTGCCAAAGCGAGCCGCGGCGGACAAGCTCATGCGCTCTGCCATGGCCAAAATCAATATTCCGCCATGGGCTTGCGACAGTAAACCTTTGAGGGCGATGGGCTTGCCCGCTTGCAGGGTTGCGCCAAGGTCTAAGCCACCCAACAAGGCGGTGTCATTGATGTTCAGTGGCACTCGCCTTAAGGGCGTATCGGATGGCAACAGGTTTTTTAAAAGGCTTAGCCACTGGTCGCGGTTATCGCAGGCAGGGGAGCGAAGCGCCACACCGCCCAAACCCACGGGGTCGACTGCAAAAAGTGCGGCAATGGTTGCTGCGTCGCCTTGCATAAGTTGTGTACGAGAGCCTTGGCCGATTAACTATTGAGTGATTCAGGCTTTGGTGCCGACAGCTCTGCCAAAGCCCTTTCAACGCGAGTCGAGGAGCCCGAATCGTCTAGAGGATTGCGGCGCAGCCGATGTCGAAGTGCAGACGGTGCCACCCTGATCAGGTGCTTAAGCTCAATCTGTGATGCCCCTTGCAACGCGGCCTCAGCCCGAGCTGCACGCACCAATGTCAAATCGCCGCGCAAGCCGTCGGTGCCTAAGCTCATACAAAGTTGTGCGGCAAATTCTCTCGCTTCATCGGGAATGACCACGTCTGGCAGACGTTTTCGGGCAGCCACAATGCTGCGCCTGACGCGATCGTCTTCTTTTTTCCAATGATCGGTAAATGCTTGTGGGCTTTGCTCAAAAGCGTCTCGCCGCTTGACCACTTCCACGCGCTGGGCCAGCGTGTCAGGCGTTTTAACTTCTACTGACAAGCCAAAGCGGTCCAGCAACTGAGGTCTCAGCTCACCTTCCTCGGGGTTGCCGCTGCCAATCAGTACAAAGCGAGCGGGGTGGCGAACGCTCAAGCCCTCTCGTTCTACGACGTTTTCGCCTGAGGCGGCCACGTCAATGAGCAGGTCGACCAAATGATCTTCCAGTAAATTAACCTCATCGATGTACAAATACCCGCGGTTGGCCCGCGCCAATAGCCCAGGTTCAAAGGCTTTGACACCTTGAGACAAGGCGCGCTCTAAGTCGAGGGCGCCCACGACTCGGTCTTCAGTGGCACCCAAGGGTAAATCGACGACAGGGACCGAGACCAAATGACTGGTTTTTTTTGAGCTTGTGCCCGCTTTAGCGCCCGCTGTGGCTTTGGCCAAGCAATCTGGACACTTGGCATTTTCGGGGTCGCAGCCATAGGGGCAGCCCACCACCGCGCGCATTTTTGGTAGCAGCGCAGCCAAGGCCCTGACAGCGGTCGATTTGCCGGTACCACGATCACCGAATACCAAAACGCCCCCAATGCTGGGGTCGACGGCCGTCAGCATGATGGCCATTTTCATATCGTCTTGGCCAACAATGGCTGAGAAGGGAAAGGTCAAAGACATCGCATTCACAATTCTGGTTAAAACGGGCTGAATGACAAAGTGTCAACTTAAAAACTTGGCTTAAGTGTCAATTTAACTTGACGTTTTGTCAAATCCAGTTAAATTATCCACCTATAACAGACATTGAGGCAAAAAATGAGTGCCCTGCTTGATTGGATTCAGTCCCCAGAACAGCTTAGAAAACTCTCCCGTGATAACTTGCTCCCTTTGGCCGCAGAGTTACGTGAGCGTTTGATTCAGTCCGTCTCGCAAACTGGCGGGCACTTTAGTTCCAATTTGGGCACGGTCGAGCTGACGATCGCACTGCATTACGTTTTCAACACCCCAGAAGACCGTTTGGTTTGGGATGTGGGCCATCAAACCTATCCCCACAAAATGTTGACTGGCCGCAACAGTCAAATGGCCAGCATGCGCCAATTGGGTGGTTTGAGCGGATTTCCTCGGCGTGAAGAGAGTATTTACGACGCATTTGGCACGGCGCATTCCTCCACCAGCATCTCTGCCGCTTTTGGCATGGCCATGGCGGCCAAACAAATGGGCAGCCAACGCAAAGCGGTGGCCATCATTGGCGACGGTGCACTCACAGCAGGCATGGCCTATGAGGCCTTGAACAATGCTGGCGCAAGTGATTGCAACTTGCTCGTGATCTTGAACGACAACGACATGTCGATTAGCCCACCTGTAGGCGCCTTGAACCATTATTTGCATGAGTTGATGAGCGGAAGGTTCTATGCCGATGCTAGAAAAATGGGCAAACAAGTTCTGAAAAACGCACCGCCTTTGTACGCACTGGCACAAATGATTGAGCAGCAAACGCAAAGCTTTATCCAACCTCAAACCATGTTTGAAAATCTGGGCTTTGCGTACACAGGCCCCGTGGATGGTCACGATGTGGGTGCGATGGTCGACACCTTGCAAGACCTTTATCACAAGCCAGGCCCGCAGTTTTTGCATGTGGTCACGCGCAAAGGCAAGGGCTACGCAAGAGCAGAAGCTGATCCTGTCGTCTATCACGGCCCCGGTAAATTTGATCCCGCTGTTGGCATTGTGAATGTTGCCTCAACTGTGCCAGCCAAGCCAACATTCACCCAAATTTTTGGCCAATGGCTCTGTGACATGGCTGCCCAAGATGAGCGCTTGGTTGCCATCACCCCGGCCATGCGTGAAGGGTCAGGCATGGTGAAATTTAGCCAACAATTTCCAGAACGCTATCACGATGTGGGCATCGCAGAACAACACGCTGTGACCTTTGCCGCTGGTATCGCTTGCGAAGGTTTAAAGCCTGTGGTGGCCATTTATTCCACATTTTTGCAACGTGCCTACGACCAATTGATTCACGATGTGGCTTTGCAAAACTTGCCAGTGGTATTTGCTTTGGACCGGGCTGGTTTGGTTGGCGCAGATGGCCCCACTCACGCCGGTATGTACGACATTGCTTTCACGCGGTGTATTCCCAACATGAGCATTGCATGTCCTGCAGATGAAGCGGAATGTCGACAGTTGCTCAGTACGGCCTTCCATCAGGACCATGCGGTCACTGTGCGTTACCCTCGGGGTGCTGGCGTGGGTGCGCAAGTGGGAACAGATTTACAAACCTTGCCATTTGGCAAAGCTGAAATTAGGCGACAAGGTCATAGCGTGGCATTGCTTGCATTTGGCCCACTTCTGTATGAAGCGCTCAAAGTCGCAGAGTCCCTGAATGCAACCGTGGTCAACATGCGTTGGGCCAAGCCACTCGATGTCGACATGCTGAAACAAATCACGCAGTCACACGATCGATTGGTGACCTTAGAGGATGCCACTCGAAAGGGCGGTGCAGGTTCTGCCGTCATGGAAGCCTTGCAAGACATGGGGATCGCAATGCCCGTGTTGGCGATTGGCTTTGAAGACGAATTTACTGAGCATGGCGACCCGCAAAAGTTGATGCAGCAATATGGGTTGACAGCACCAGGCATTCAAAAACGAATTGAAGAATATTGGCCCGATTTGAAGGCATCTCCCATTTTGAGGGCGGTGGGTTAAATGGCTGTTTGGACCTTAGGGCTGAATCACAAAACTGCGCCAATTGATTTGCGTGAACGGTTTGCGTTTGCGTCCGAAAGATTGGAGCAGTCCTTGAGGGGTTTGCGTCAAAGTTTTACGACGCATAAAGAAGTGGCCATTCTGTCCACCTGCAATCGAACAGAAATTTACTGCGCGGGTGATCAAGTCCAAATTCCACAAACTTTGAGCTGGTTGGCAGATACTGGCAAGACGCAAGTGGACGTGCTGGCTTCCCACACTTACCGTTTCGAAGGGGATGCATCGGCGCGTCACGCTTTTAGAGTGGCCAGTGGGCTTGACTCGATGGTCTTGGGTGAGTCTCAAATTTTGGGTCAGATGAAAGAAGCCGTGCGTTTGGCCAGTGATTCGGGTGCCCTTGGGTCCACACTGAATCAATT
>CALPYQ020000133.1 GCA_943327965.2 Singulisphaera sp. GP187 | reverse complement strand
CCCAAGCTTGACCACACTCATTTGATCGGCAGAGACTTGACCTTCAAATCGCATGCTGCTGGGGTCAATGACTTGGATGAGTTCTTTGCCCATTTGGGCGGTGTCGCCAGCCGATGCTTTGCGCGCGCTGATGACACCGTTAAAGGGTGCGCGAACTTCTGTTCTTTCCAGTTGTTGTTTGGCAGCAGCCACACGTGCTTTGCTAGCGACAAATTCACTTTGGGCTGCGTTGCGCTTAATTTCAGATTCTTCCAGCCCTTGGGTAGACACCATGCCCTGTGCTTGCAGCGATTTCATGCGCTGAAATTGCCGTTCTGCGCCATCGAGTGACTGAGATGCAGCTCGAAACGATTCTTCTGAAGAATTGAGGTTGTCGCGCAAAACAGAGCCGTCAAGACTCACAAGAAGGTCGCCCTTGCGAACCGATTCACCATTCTCTTTGTGAACTTTAATCACCATACCACTTACTTCAGCGCGCAAATCGGCGCGTCGCTCGGGTTGCAAAGAGCCCGAAATAACTGGGCCAGTGCCATGATCGGCCGTGCCGGCCAGCGTTATGTCTTCGGTACCTAAACTCAGGACAACGGATTCGGCTGATTTGTCGGTATCTGTACTGGGTTTATTGCATGCGACCAACAAAAGACTGAACGAAAGGCAAGATGCAAGACCAATGGGTTTTAAAAAACGACCCAATGTGGGTAAACGCAACATGGCAACTCCGAATACGAAAAAAGTTACCGAATTACATCATGAAAAGTCAATATTGCGCGAATTAAAGGCTTGTTCGAAGGGACCAAATTTCTGGGAAAAGCACCACATCCAACATCTTGCGCAAATAGCTAACGCCACCTGTTCCGCCAGTGCCGCGTTTGAAGCCAATCACACGCTCCACCGTCGTCAGGTGTCTAAAGCGCCAAAGCCTGAAGGCATCCTCTAAATCTGCTAGTTCTTCGCCCAACTGGTACAGATCCCAGTATTTTTTGTGATTTCGATAGACCACCAACCATGCGTCTTCCACCTGATTGTTTGCCGCATAGGCTTGTCTGCAGTCGCGTTCCAGAATTTCAGCGGGAACTGCCAAGCCGCGGCGGGCCAAAAGCTTCAAGCTCACATCGTACAAAGAGGGCGCGCAAAAAGCTTTTTCTACAATTTCGTGTAAGTCAGGCCGATGGGCATGCGGTATCAGCATGTTTTGATTTTTATTGCCCATCGAAAACTCAATGCATCGGTATTGCCAACTTTGGAAACCGCTCGATTGAGCCAGATAAGGGCGAATGGCGCTGTATTCCGGAGGCGTCATGGTGGCCAAAACATCCCAAGCATGAACCAGTTGCGCCATGATTTGCGATACACGCGCCAACATTTTGAATGCATCGGGCAATTCATCTTCTTCAATGTGACGAATGGCCGCAGTCAGTTCGTGCAGCATCAGCTTCATCCAGAGCTCGCTGGTTTGGTGCTGAACGATGAACAACATTTCGTTGTGATCGGGCGAAAGCGGCTTTTGCGCGTTCAAGATGGCATCAAGTTGCAGGTAGTCGCCATAGCTCATGGACTGACTGAAATCCATTTGCGCGTTGTGATGAAAGGGACATTCAGACATGCTTGGTTCTTTCCCGGTTCAGGTGACAGCTTGCATTTTTGAAAAGCGCGACTGTTGCCATTCTTGGGTGGCCATCACTTCTTTCAGGTTTCGAACGGCATGCCAGACATCGGCATAGCCCACATACAAAGGCGTGAGGCCAAATCGCAAAATGTCGGGTTGCTGCTTTCCGTCGCCAGCCCTGAAATCACCAATCACACCCCGCGCAATGAGTGCTTGCACAATGGCGTATGCGCCGTCGCTGCGAGTCAAACTGACTTGTGAGCCGCGCAATTCATCTTCATTGGGCGTGGCAATGCCAAAGCCATGTTCAAGCAACTGGGTTTTGACCAAATCCATGAAGAGCCCAGTCAAGGCCAAGGATTTTTTGCGCAGTGCGGGCATACCGCCCAGCTTTTCTACTTCTAAGAATGCATCTAAACCTGTGTCTAGTGCAACCAAACTCAAGACAGGTTGGGTGCCGCATTGATAGCGTGTAATGCCTTTGGCAGGTTGGTAGTCGGGTGTGAATTCAAATGGGGCAGCGTGGCCCCACCAGCCCGTCAGGGGTTGCCAAAAACGATCAGTGTGTTGAGGGTTGACCCACACAAAGGCGGGTGCGCCAGGGCCACCATTTAAATATTTGTAGCCGCAACCCACTGCAAAGTCAGCGCCTGCAGCATTCAAATCAACCAAGACAGCACCTGCGCTGTGTGCCAAATCCCAAACGCTTAATGCGCCTACCGCGTGCGCTGCGTCGGTTAGGGCCTTCATGTTGAACATCGCGCCTGTTCGGTAGTTCACATGGGTCAACATCAGCACAGCGACATCGGGTTGCAATGCCGTCAAAAGTTCGTCTGCCGCCACCAACTTCAGTCGATATCCACGCTCTTTGCACAAAGCCTCAGCCATGTAGAGGTCTGTTGGAAAATTGGTATCTTCACTCAGAATGATGTTTTTGTGGGGATGGTCTGCCTTGGCAATGGACATGGCCGCGCTGAGCACTTTGTACAAATTGATCGACGTGCTGTCTGCAGCCACCACTTCGTTGGCATTTGCACCAATCAGTCGGGCAATTTTGTCGCCCACTTTTAAGGGAAGTTGAAACCAACCTGCCGTGTTCCAGCTTTTGATCAAGTCATTGCCCCATTCTTGCGTGACGGCCTGCGCAACGCGAGTGGGCGTTGCCTTGGGCAACACACCCAGCGAATTGCCATCCAGGTAGATCACGCCCTCTGGCAATTGAAACAAGTCACGCAGTGAGCGAAGTGGATCTTGTTGGTCTAAGCTTTCGCATGCTGCGAGCGATGGAGGTGTCATGTTCAAAGTTCTCGAAGGATGGCGCGAACTGGGCTGGCGTCTGCGCTCATCAGTTTGAGGGGAAGGGCGATCAATTCGTAATCACCCTCTTCAATGTGGTCAAGTTGCAGGTTTTCTAAGACGCGCATGTTGCGTTGGCGAATGACTTGATGGCTGTCCAGAGTTTTGCTGTTGGCTGGATCAATGCTGGCGCTGTCGATACCGATCAATTTAACCCCCAAATTGGCCAAAGCCATTAAGGCTTCGGGTGCAAAGGCAGTCAGTTGGGCGTCGAAATGCTGCGTAGGAAATGTTTCGTAAGTTCTGACCAAAATGCGCTCAGGCAAGTTGTGCAGGTGATGCGCCAAATGTTGGAGGGTAATGAGTGGGCCAACGCCAATGGCATGCACCACCCTGCATGGGCCGATGAATGTTTGTAAATCGACATGGCCTATGGCCTCACCCGATGGGTCGTAGTGCAGGGGGGCATCTGCATGGGACCCAGCGTGCGGCGAGAAAGTGATGGCACTGACATTGACTGGGCAATCGGCCGAAATTTGCGCCGACCAATTCAATTGGAAAGGCGTATCACCCGGGAAAACCGGACTTCCAACATCTATGGGTGGGGAAATATCCCAAATCTTTTTCATGAGGCGCAAAGATAGCGCTCTTAGGATTTTGTGGTGTCGGTTATATCCAACAGTTGCACAAATATCGCTTGAGAGACGACTAAATGACTTCATCGTAAACTCACGAACATGATTTTGACGCCTGACTCTTGGCAAGCCATTCAATTGACGGTGGCCTTGGCCACCTCAACCACCGTGATCTTGTTGATCCTGGCGACGCCTTTGGCTTGGTGGTTGTCGCAAACGCAGTCTGCATGGCGCGCACCGATTCATGCGCTGGTCACCTTGCCTTTGGTGCTGCCGCCGTCGGTCTTGGGCTTTTATTTGCTCATCGTGATGGGCCCACAAGGTCCCTTGGGCCAATTCACGCAGGCCATGGGGTGGGGTGTTTTGTCCTTCACATTCACCGGCTTGCTGATCGGTTCTATTTTGTTCTCACTGCCGTTTGCAGTGCAACCTTTGCAGCATGCCTTCGATGCCATGGGTTCAAGGCCTATGGAAGTGGCCGCCACCTTGCGCGCCAGTCCCCTAGACGCTTTCTTTTCAGTGGCCTTGCCCTTGGCCAAGCCAGGCATGGTTACGGCAGCCATTTTGAGCTTTGCCCATACGGTGGGTGAGTTTGGTGTGGTACTGATGATTGGCGGCAACATTCCAGGCAAAACACGTGTGGTGTCGACAGAAATTTATGGCCATGTTGAAGCCATGGAATATGCGCAGGCGCATGTGTTGGCGGCGGGCATGTTGGTCTTCTCATTTGTGGTGCTGTTGGCACTGGCTTTGATGAATCGTCGGCAAAGGCAAGTGCCATGAGCCGCATTCATTTGCAAGTCAAAATCAACCGTTCAGCGTTCAATTTGGACGTCGATCTGCAATTGCCTGGGCAAGGTATTAGCGCTATTTTTGGCCCATCTGGCTCTGGCAAAACAACCTTGCTGCGCGCAGTGGCTGGCCTCGAAAAAAATCAAGAAGGTCGCATTCAAATTGGCGCAAACATTTGGCAAGACACGCAGCGGGGAATTTATTTGCCAACCTGGCAGCGTTCCTTGGGCTATGTGTTTCAAGAATCAAGTTTGTTGCCACATCTGAGCGTGACGGATAACTTAAATTTCGGCTTGAAGCGCGCATTAAAGACAATGGGCAGTGACCCCTCCAATGCCGCCAAAGCTTTGCACGCATCCATTGAACTTTTAGGCATTGGCAGTTTGTTAAAGCGCATGCCCAACGAACTTTCAGGCGGTGAGCGTCAACGCGTTGCCATTGCCAGAGCCATTGCCATGCAGCCTCAATTGCTGTTGATGGACGAGCCCTTGGCTTCGCTAGATGCCGCACGCCGGCAAGAAATTTTTCCTTGGCTTTCCAAGTTGCGTGATGAACTCAAAATGCCGATGTTGTATGTCACGCATTCTGCGGAAGAGGTCACTCGCTTGGCCGATCACCTAGTGGTGTTGGACAATGGTCAAGTCAAAACACAAGGGCCAGTCAACGAGGTGCTGACACAAGTGGTCAACCCTGTGGTGGTGGGTGAAGACGCTGGCGCATTGATTGCAGGCTGCATTGGTGCGGTCGATGTGCAATGGCATTTGTCGCGCGTTGATTTTGAGGGGGGCTGCGTTTGGATGCGCGATGCGGCTTTACAAGTTGGCAAAGCTGTTCGCATTCGGATCTTGGCGCGTGACGTCAGTTTGGCCACGTCCGAGCCGCAAAACACCAGCATTCAAAACCAACTGCGCGGCAGCATCCAAAGCATCACGCCCGATGCACATCCCTCTCAGGTGATGGTGGTTTTGAAATGTGGCGCTGAAGAGGTATTAGCCCGGGTTACCAAGCGCGCCATTGACGAACTGGCCCTGCAAGTGGGCATGACTGTGTGGGCGCAAGTAAAGTCTGTGGCTTTGGTAGCCTGATTGATCTGGCTAAATTGCCTCAAACCAGTTTTCCAGTTTGAGTTTTGGGACTCGTGAAAACTCTTTGATGTTGTTGGTCACCAGTGTTCCGTCAATGCT
>CALPYQ020000132.1 GCA_943327965.2 Singulisphaera sp. GP187 | reverse complement strand
CGCTTGGGCATGACCGAACTGGACGAAGTGCTTTTAGAGGTCATTCGCCCCAGGGTAGAAGAGGGTTTGAACTTTTTGGTCTTGTTGACCAAATCAGACAAGCTCACCCGCGCTGAAGCGACCAAAGCTTTGTCCATTGCCAAACTTCAGGCTGGCGGCGGTCAAGCCAAATTATTTTCTGCCCTCAAAAAACAAGGTGTCGAAGAGTTAGCGCAGCTGATGTGGGATTGGACCCACGAAGACAAGCCCCTGCAGCCCGCGGAAGCAGAACCTCCAGAAGAAGATTTGGAAGACGATAGCCATGATTGAAACCTGGCAACAAGAACTGCCAAGCGGCATTCAGTTAAGTTGCCGTGCTGCCGGCAAAAAGGGGCAACCGGTGCTCATGTTCTTGCACGGCTTTCCAGAGGCGGCCTTTGTTTGGGACGAAATGCTGCTGCATTTTTCAAAGCCAGAACATGGTGGCTATCGGTGCGTTGCCCCCAATTTAAGAGGCTTTGAAAAATCCAGTCAGCCCACTGAAGTTTCTGCCTATCGTGCCAAATTTTTGGTGCAAGACATTTTGGAACTCATCCAAATTGAATCGAGTGCAGCGCCTTTAAAAGCCTTGGTGGCGCACGACTGGGGCGGCGGTGTGGCTTGGAACTTGGCCAATCAGCAGCCCCAATGCATGGACAAGTTGATCATCATCAACTCGCCTCATCCCGGTACATTTTTGCGCGATCTCAAAAGCAATCCTGCGCAAATTGTGGCCAGTGCTTACATGAATTATTTTTGCGAACCCCAAGCGGCCCAAGAACTTAGCGCCAATCAATTTGAAAAGCTGTTTGGATTTGTGGGCAAAGGACTGCCGCCCACTTGGCTCACTGAAGAAGTTAAAGAACAATATCGCCAAGCATGGTCGACTGGCATTCAAGGTGGCTTGAACTATTACCGCGCTTCTCCTCTCAAGCCAGACGCTTCAGGCAAGCCCAACACGGGTGACATTCAAAAGCTAGATTTGCCCGACGAGATGTTTCGGATTTCTGTGCCCACCTTGTTAATGTGGGGCATGCAAGATGTGGCTTTGCTGCCCAGTCTGAACGAGGGCTTGGAGGCCTTCATCCCCCACTTGAAATATGTCAGCATTCAAGACGGCTCGCACTGGGTGGTGCATGAGCATCCCGCCATCATTCAACGTGAAATTGCCGCCTTTTTATAAACCGAGGCTTCACCTTCAGGCCTGGTTTTAAAGCGTTTGTGAACCCAGTAGTACTGGTCGGGTGAACTGCGAATGGCCGTTTCCAAAGCCAGATTCATTCGCAATGTGTCTGCTTCAACATCTTCAGTTGGAAAATCACGCCAGGCCTCTGACAAGCTCATTTCGTAGCCATGCTTTGTCATGCGCGTGACCAAGGTCAGGACGGGTGCGCGCCCCAATCTTGCAAATCGAGAAAGAGACGGCACTGTGGCCGCACTCACCCCCATGAAGGGCACAAAAATGGACTCTTCGGGGCCAAAATCCATGTCAGGAGAGAGGTGCAACATCTCTCCATGCCTTAAACCCGTCATGATTTGTTTGACGCCTTCGCGTTTGAAGTAGGGCTTGACATTGCCAAACCGCTGCCGACCTCGGTTAACCCATTCGTCCATCAATTGGCTGTGCTGAGGCACAAAGATAAAGGAAACCGGTTTAGACGCCTGCAAAGTTAGCGCCAAGCCGCCTGCATCAAGGCCCACAAAATGGGGCGCAAAAACAATGCGGGGTTGGTCTGCACTCAATTGGGCAAAAGCCTGTTCAGAGCCCACCCAAGTCAAACGTGATTTGACCTTTTCAAGGGGTGCGTGCCACAGCCATGAACGGTCTAACAGGGATTGTGCAAAGTTCACAAAGTGAGCCCTTGTAAGCGCATCAATTTCGGCGGCTGATTTTTCCGAAAAGCACAACGCCAAGTTGGTTTGAACAATGTGCCGCCGGCTGCGCGCCAATGCCCACAACAACCAGCCTAAGCCATGCCCCAGCACACGCAACCAGCGAAGTGGCCACATCGCCAAGAACCCCATCAATGCATAGAAAAAGAAACGCATGTCAGTCTTCTTGACGAGGTTGTTTGTAACGGGCGTAGCCCCACAAATACTGCTGTGGGCAGGTCAAGATCAGGTCGGCCATGGCTTGGTTAATTTGAACCACGGCAGGCTCAAGCTCCTCCGACAAAGCTTGCGCCATGTAACTCACATGCATTTGATAGCCCCGACCCCAAGGCAGTCTTTCACCCCACACCAAGACCACATGCGCACCAGTTTGTAATGCCAAACGGGCAGCCAATGTCATGGTGTACGCGGGTTTTCCAAAGAAGGGGGCCCATTGGCCCATGCCCAAAGGCGGCACTTGGTCAGGCAGCAAGCCCACGGCACGGCCAGCCCGCAAGGCCTTGATCATTTGCCGAACGCCCGCCATGGTGGTGGGCACAGGTTCTAAGCCTGGCCTGGCGCGAGAGCTTTCCATCACATCGGCCAAACCCGCTTTTCGGGAGGGTCGATACAACACCGTCAAGGGGCCATGCTGATGGCTAAATGCGTCCGTGATGGCTTGCGCAGTCACCTCAAAACAACCCAAATGCGGTGTGAGCAACAGAACACCTTTGCCTGAAAGGTATGCATTTCGCAACAAGCTGAGTGAGTCATTCGCCCAGGTGACCGGTACAGGCTGACCCAGCCAAAGCCTGGGCAATTCAGACGACATGCTGCCGGCTTGCCCAACCGCACCCACCACTTGCGAGAGCTTCAAACCCGCTGTGGCAGCGTTTTCCAAGAACCTTTTTCGGTATGTGGGCGATAGCAACCATGCCAACCAGCCAAGCAGTTGCCCGATTGCATGAAGTGACCACAAAGGCCATTTAGACAATAAACCAAACCAAAATTGCATATTTTTTTGATAAACTAGCCGCGTCGCTGAGTTAAACAGAGCAACTTGCAGGGCGACGAACACACGCCAATGCCATGACTTTCATGGGTTGGATTGTGCCTTGTCTTCGGACAATTCTGCTAAAGCGTTCGCCGAGGCCCCAAAGCTCCTGGCAGCGCAGATCAACATGCATGCCAAACTTACAGGAGAACCCTCATGGCGAATGACTATCTTTTTACCTCTGAATCCGTGTCCGAAGGCCACCCCGACAAGGTTGCCGATCAAATTTCGGACGCCATCCTCGACGCTATTTTTGAACAAGATCCCCGCAGCCGCGTAGCAGCCGAAACGCTGACCAACACGGGTCTGGTGGTTTTGGCGGGTGAAATTACCACCAACGCCCACGTCGATTACATCCAAGTAGCGCGTGACACCATCAAGCGCATTGGCTATGACAACACCGAATACGGCATTGACTACAAAGGCTGCGCGGTCATGGTTTGCTACGACAAGCAATCTAATGACATTGCCCAGGGCGTGGACCACGCGTCTGACGACCACCTCAACACCGGTGCCGGCGACCAAGGCCTGATGTTTGGTTATGCCTGCAGCGAAACCCCCGACCTCATGCCTGCGCCCATTTACTACGCGCACCGCTTGGTCGAGCGTCAAGCCCAATTGCGCAAAGACGGCCGTTTGCCTTTCTTGCGTCCCGATGCCAAAAGCCAAGTGACCATGCGTTATGTCGATGGCAAGCCTCACAGCATTGACACGGTGGTGTTGTCCACACAGCACAGCCCCGACCAAAGCGAGTCGTCCACCAAAATGAAGGCCAGCTTTAACGAAGCCATCATTGAAGAAATCATCAAGCCTGTGTTGCCCAAAGAGTGGCTGCAAGACACCAAGTACCTGATCAACCCCACAGGTCGCTTTGTCATTGGCGGTCCCCAGGGCGATTGCGGCCTGACCGGTCGCAAGATCATTGTGGACACTTACGGCGGTGCTTGCCCTCACGGCGGCGGCGCTTTCTCAGGCAAAGATCCTTCGAAGGTTGACCGTTCAGCTGCTTACGCTGCGCGTTATGTGGCCAAGAACATTGTGGCCGCAGGCTTGGCCAGCAAGTGCCAAATTCAAGTGGCGTATGCCATTGGTGTGGCACGCCCGATGAACATCACGGTCAACACTGAAGGCACTGGCGTTATTTCTGACGACAAGATTGCCGCTTTGGTGAACGAGCACTTTGACTTGCGCCCCAAAGGCATCATTCAAATGCTCGACTTGTTGCGCCCCATCTACAGCAAGACCGCTGCTTATGGTCACTTTGGTCGCGACGAACCCAACTTCACTTGGGAACGTACCAACTTGGCCGCCACATTGCGTGCGGCGGCTGGCCTGAAGTAATCGCCCTTTGGGCTTATGTGACGGGATTTTCTAGAACGCCAATCCCGTCAATCTCAACGCGCACCACATCGCCCGACTTTAAATATTTGGGCGGTGTGAAGCCAATGCCCACACCGACGGGTGTGCCTGTGGCAATGACGTCGCCAGGGTACAAGGTAATGCCCGCACTCAAAGTTTCAATGAGGGTGGGAATGTCAAAAATCAAATCAGGTGTGGCGGCGTTTTGGCGCTCTTCGCCATTCACATAACAACGCACATGGGTGTTGGTGCCGTCCATTTCGTCGGCACTCACCAGCCACGGCCCCATGGGGCAGAAGGTATCAAACGATTTGCCCATGTGCCATTGCATGTGCTTGTTTTGCCAATCGCGCGCAGTGACGTCATTCACGATGGTGTAGCCCCACACATGTTGCATGGCATTGGCTTTGGTGATGCCCTTGCCGCCTTTGCCAATGATCACTGCCAACTCGGCTTCGTAATCAATGGCGGTAGACACTTTGGGCATCTCAATGGCTTGGCCTGTGGCAATGACGCACTCGGGTACTTTGGTAAAGATGATGGGCTCCGCTGGAATTTCACCACCCGCTTTGGCACTGCTGTCAAAGCCACTGCGCGCAAACTCTTTGGCGTGTGCGTGATAGTTTTTGCCCACGCAAAAAATATTGCGACGGGGGTGCGGCAGTGGCGCGCGCAGTTGCACTTCGCTTAAAGCAATGGCAGCGCCTTGTGCTGGCAAGGCTTCACCACGCGACAAAGCGTCCACCAATGTGAGGGCGCCCAATTCGCGATCGGCCAAAGGCAAGTCAAAAGGTGAGACAGACGTCAAGTCTGAGGAAACGAGGCCCACGTGGGGCTGGCCTTGATAGAAAAAAGCAGCAATGCGCATGTTGAAAGCTCTGAAAGTTGAATGACGAGTTAAATGACTGAACGAATTGTGCCTTTGATACAAAGTCATGCAGTGTCATATGGGTAACACCAAACGCCATGAGGATGATGCAGCAATCTTCAAGCAGGTGTAGAGTGTGCTTTAACGCTTAAACGGATTCACCCAAAATTGCAGGAGACAACATGGCAAGATTCAATCAGGTCCATCGAATTGGAAAAGTTTTTCAACAACTGACCCTGGGTTCTTTGTTGTTAGCGGCGGGCTTTTGTACCAGCGCCTTGGCTCAGGCGCCCAATGCAAGCTACCCCACCAAATCCATCACCATGATTGTGCCCTTTCCCCCAGGCGGTTTGGCCGACATT
>CALPYQ020000131.1 GCA_943327965.2 Singulisphaera sp. GP187 | reverse complement strand
GGTGTCAAACCGCTGCTAACGATTTTGGCGTTGGTGACTGTGACACCGCCATTGACGCGGAATGCACCCATTTTGTAGCCCGCTTCCACTTCAACACCAGAGGCGTCGTATTTGTTGGACGTGCTCTTTTGTGTGGTGGCGTCGTAGTTGCTTTCGTCGGTCTTGGCGTTGAACAAAGTCACGAATGTGCTCAAGTTGCCATTGCGCATTTTCACGCCACCTTCCAACTGAACCACTTCGTTGATGGGCACAACACCGGAGCCATCCAAAGGCGTTTTGCCGGGGTTGAACATGATGCGGTCTGCGTTGAAGGCAGCACCTTTGCTGGTGCGAGCAAACAATGCGGTGTCTTTGTCCAACTGGTAGTTACCACCAAAAGAGTAAGAATTGAAGTTCTTGGTGTAGTTGATGGCTTGTGCGTTTTCAGGCTTGAACGCGTTGCTGGAAGCTTGGTTGTAAGAGCCTGTGGCCACTTGTTGGTCGGCACGGATGCTACCGTCAAATGTCCATGCGCCTTTTTCCCAACCCAACACGGCGTAAGGTGAAGTGGTGCGATAAGTGGCATCGATGGCGCGTGTGCAGCAACCGCCCCACACATTGGTGCCCAAAGCAGAAGCGCCATAAGCGTTGGTTGTTGCGTTGGCCAACAAAGCGGGGTTGTTGTCAGTGGCTTCCATCAAGTACTGATTGAAGTTCCATGTCAAACCTACTTTTTGGACGTTCACAAACAAACCGGCTGTGGTTGTGATTTTGGAGCCATCAGCTTGTGCAAAAGATTTGCTCAATTTCACATCGTTGGTGGTTGCACCCATGTCATCCATGGACGTGTTGAACACCGTGGCCGTGAATGACTTGCCAGTGTAGTTTTGACCCTTTTTGGGGCCAGTAGCGTACTTGGTGCCAGCGGCTGCATTGGCAACGTCGTCTGCTGGGAAGATGCTGATGAAGCGACCGCTGTTTTCAGCAATGCGGAACTTCTCGCTCAATTTCCAGCCGTTGGCCAATTTCAATTCTGTCTCAAAACCAATGGCGTTGTTCTTGACGCGCAAACCATCGTTCACGTCGGAATTGACCATGGTGTTGTTTTTGCTCAATGTTGCGTCTGCAACCCAGTAAGGCGAGTAGAAAGTTGCCTTGCGTGGATCGATGCCTGGCAATTCGCTGATCACACCGTTTCTGATGCTGACAGGTGCTGGCATGAACAAGGGGGACTTGTCATCCAAAGATTTGAAGTTCAAGCGAACGAAGCCATTGTCCAACTCTTGCGTGATGTTGGCCTTGATTTGGTGACCTTGAATGCCATTGGCTGGCGCATTGCGAGGACCTTGACCCGAAGTGGTGTAGCCGCCCACGAAGAAGCGTGTTTTGTCGCTCAATTTGCCAGCGTAGTCAAAATCGAAACGCTTTTCGTCGTAACCAAGGCCTGTGGAGATGCCCACTGAGCCACCTGGCTCGTCGCCAGTTTTAGAGATGAAGTTGATGATGCCGCCAGGTGCGTTGGTGCCCAAGGTTGACGCAGAACCACCGCGAACCACTTCCAAACGCTCCAAGCTGCCATCGGCACGCAAGAACATGTCGGGTGTTGCAAACGCAACGTCACCAAACAACATGACGGGCAAGCCATCTTCTTGGAACTGCACATAACGTGCGCCACCTGCAGAAATAGGCAAACCACGAACGGTCACGTTGGCATTGCCGCCACCACCGCTGGACTCAGAACGAACGCCAGGAATGCTGCGCAAAATGTCAGCCGAGTTGGTGGGCTGAGCTTGCAAAATTTGATCAACACCAACGGTCGAGATGGAGTTGGACTGCTTCATTTTGCTGGCACCAGAGGCAGTACCAGTTACAACCACTTCGTCCAATTTGAGGGTGTCGTTAGAGGCGGCAGTTTGTGCCCATGCGTTGCCCATTTGGCATACAGTCAAGGCGCAGGCCAATGCAACTGCATTGGGAACGATTGCAATAGTTCGTTTGGACATTGTGAGTCTCCAAGAAATTGATGAATTGATATAAGTCTATGAAATTATTGAATTTTTTCAATAACATTCGGGAAGTGAAACTTCTTTGGCTCCTCGAATGACTCAATTCTCTGAAAAATTGCAATCGTTTGCAATAAGAAAATACAAAGTTGGTGCGTGAGCGCGCACAAACTTGGGGGATGACAACAAATAAGTCCTTGATTTTTCAAGAAAAAATTCAAGATCTAAGTGATTTCCCTAGATTGTTGTTAAATTAGCCATTGCGCTTTCGTGGTTTTTTGTAGAATTCAAACGATTGCATTCATTCTTACAATGGACGTCAACAGACGCTTCATGCAACGGACCCACATGGCCAAATCGGACGCAGAGTCAAAAAAAATTCAGATGGTCGACATCGCCAGGATGGCGGGGGTGTCTACATCGACCGTCTCGAGGGCCTTGAATGGCAGTCCTTTGATCAATGAGGAAACGCGGCAAAGAATTGCAGACTTGGCCAGATCGCTCAGCTACAGCATTAACCTGAGTGCCAAAAATTTAAGGTCAGGCGAAAACCGAACCATCGGCGTGGTCATTCCCTACCAAGACGAAATTCGTCAAGACGTGACAGACCCCTTCTTCATGACCATGTTGGGTCACTTGGCAGACCAACTGACCAAGCAAAATTTCGACTTGTTGTTTTCTCGAATTGCTGCCAGCCACATTGAAGATTTGGCACAGCTCTATGAATCCGGCAGGGTGGGGGGACTCATTGTGGTGGGACAGTGGGATCAGCACGAAAAATTAAACGACTTGGCTCGCAGGCAAATTCCCTTTGTGGTTTGGGGCGGCCAGTTGTCCAGACAGTTGTATTGCACGGTGGGGGGCGACAACTTCAACGGCGGCTACTTGGCAACGCAGCATTTATTGAGTTTGGGACGCCGTCGAATTGTGTTCATGGGTGACAAAGACGCCACAGAAACACAACAACGCTACGCGGGTTATTTGCAAGCACACCAAGCCTACAAAGTAGCCCACGACCCGGCACTGTACATTCCATCGCCTTTCACAGTGGCCGAGGCCCGCGTTGACATCAATGAATTTTTGAAAAAGAAAATTGCATTCGACTCATTGTTTGCCGCCAGCGACTTGTTGGCCATTACCGCCATGGGTGCCATGACGCAACATGGTTTGCGAATTCCGCAAGATGTCAGTGTGGTGGGCTATGACGACATTGGCATGGCGGAGCACACCTACCCGCCACTGACCACCATTCGTCAGCCCATGGACTTGGCAGGGCAAGCCTTGGTGCAAAACTTGATGCGTGTTTTGTCAGACAAACACGCAGATTCTGAAGTGGTCAAAACTGACTTGATTATTCGAAATTCAACCTGTCCCGTTTAAGTGGGGTAAGTTGCTTAGTTCCAACTGACCGATGCCATGTCATTGGCAAACACGGGCGAGCTGGCCCACAAACCCTTCAAGCCCTTTTTGTAAACCGCGGTGTTGGTGGGGTTGAACAAAAAGACATTGACGGCATCGTTGGCAATCATGCGCTGCATGTCGCCAAACAATTTGGTACGGTCTTTGGCGCCAGTGGTTGCAGAATATTTGGTGGCCAAATCGCGGAAGGCTTTGCTGTCGTAGCCCCAATAGTATTGGGGGTTGGCATAGTTCATGAAGTCGAGCGGCTCTACATGGTTGATGACGGTCAAGTCAAAGTTACCTTTGAAGGTGCCGCCTAGCCACTGCGCCCATTCCACATTTTCTATTTTGGCCACAATGCCAACCTTGGCCAATTGGGCTGCCAAAATTTCACCGCCTTTGCGTGCATAGGGTGGCGGTGGCAATGTGAGCGTGACGTTCAAGGGCGTTTGAACACCCGCTTCTTTTAAAAGTGCCTTGGCTTTTTCGGGGTCGAAAGGGTACTGGCCTGTTAAGTCGACATAGCCCGCATCAGTTGGCGCCATGTGACTGCCAATGGGCTTGGCCAAACCTTCAAACACACCATCAATGAAAGCTTTTTTGTCGATGGCATGCGACAACGCGCGACGCACCCTCACATCGTCAAAAGGTTTCTTCTTGTTGTTGATGGTCATGATGCCCTTGCCAGCAGTATTGCCCATCTCAACCACAAAGCGTTTGTCAGCTTGAAACTGTTTCAGACTTTGAGGCGATTGAAAGCGTGGCATGCCATCAATGTCACCCGCCAGCAATGCTGCAACTTGGGCCGATGCGTCGTTGATAAATCGGAAAGTAACGCGCTTTAATTTGACATTGGCGGCATCGCGGTAAGCATCCCATTTAGTAAGGGTGATGGCCGACCCTTTAGACCAGTTTTCTAATTTGTAAGGACCGGTGCCCACTGGTTTGGTGGCCGCCGCGTCAGCGGTACTTGGATGCAAGATGACCGCGGTGTTTTCGCCCATGCGAAACAGGAAGTTGCCATCGGGATTGTTCAAAACTAAAACCACGGTATGGGCATCGGGGGCAGAAATGTGTGCAATGTTGTTGAACACAGCGCCCTTGGCTTTGTTGGTGCTTTTCTCGGCCTTGGCTCGTTCAAAGCTGAACTTGACAGCCGCTGAATCAAAGTTAGCACCATCTTGAAACTTAACGCCTTTGCGCAGTTTGAAGGTGTAGGCCTTGCCATCTGCGTCCATGACCCAGCTTTCGGCCAGCAAAGGCGTGATGCTGCCATCGGCGTTGATTTTGGTCAGGCCTTCTAAGATGTTGTAGTGGACCACTTCACCGATGGCGGCAGCGGGTGCCGTGGTGGGGTCGAGGCTGGTAGGCTCCAAAATCATGCCCAAAACCACGCTGTCTTTGCGTGTCTGTGCTTGTGCCGAAGAGGTGATGAATTGAAAACTGGCTGCGACACACAAAGTGATACCTAGTAGGGCTAGCAAGTGCCGCTTAGAAGCGCTGTGCTTTTGGGTGATGGCCACTGCAGTTGTCGTTTTCATGAACCGGTCCTTGATCATCCAATGATCGCTAGAAATTTAAATTGCTTAGGAGTCTATGCCAGGAATGGCCGCCAACAAAGATTTTGTACAGGGATGTTGGGGGTATTTGAAGAGTGTTTCGGTAGAACCGTACTCGACCATACAACCCTCTTGTAAAACAATCACCTCGTCGCACATCAAGTTTACAACGGCCAAGTCATGACTGACCAGCAAGTAACTCAGCTTGTGTTTGTCTTGGAGGTCCATCATCAAATTGAGAACTTGTGCTTGTACCGAGACATCCAATGCACTCAGGGGTTCGTCAGCCACAATCAAGGAGGGGCGCGTAATCAGCGCGCGTGCTATGGCGATGCGCTGCCTTTGACCCCCTGAAAATTCATGGGGATATTTGAGCAAATCAGAGGTACGTAGTCCAACGTCGTTCAATGCCGCTTCAGCAAGTTCGCGCATTTCAATGCTTGTTTTGCCTTGAAGCGGTTCAGTCACAATTTGGTACACAGTTTGCCTTGGATCTAAGGCGCTGTAGGGATCCTGAAAAACCATTTGAAAATGGGGTCGAATTGCTCGAAGTTGGTGAGAAGTCAATGCATGCAGATCTTGCCCTCTGAAAAAAACCTGTCCT
>CALPYQ020000130.1 GCA_943327965.2 Singulisphaera sp. GP187 | reverse complement strand
CAAACATGTGCTGCGCTTCCAGTTGAACTTGAATTCTGTAAAGCGGCTCGCTGCTTTGAGCGCTGGCCAACAGCGCGGTGCCAAGGCCATGCGGTAAATCTTGCGGCGCTATGGGCGTGCCACTGACTTGCGTGATGAAGCCTTTGGACAAGCCAAATTTTTGGTAGGGGTAGGCGGACAAGCGCATCCATACCGCTTGGCCCGGTTTGACAAAGCCAGATGTTCGGGTGGGTGCATAGAGATAGGCAATCAAACCCTGTGCAGTTTCTGAAGACGGACTGGCTTGCGGAATAAAGCTGGCAACCGTTTGGCCCGCTTGAATAAAAGCACCCAATGGCACATGGAGCGTACTGACAACACCCGGTTGGGGCGCTATGAGGCTGCTCGATTTGCGGGACTGGTTTTCTACCAGTTCTTGCTGAAGGCTGGCCAGCGTTCTGTCGAGTTGACTCAATTCAATTTGAAATTGTTTGACCAAACTGAGCTGTTCGGAGTGGGTGCTGTCTTGCTCGCGTTGCAATGCCAAAATGTTGCGCTGAGTGACTTCTTGACGAACGTTGAGGTCCAGAAGTTCTTCTTGTTTGTTTTGTGACTGAATCTCGGACACAAATCCTTCGGTGCTCATTTGCTGATAACGGCGCCAAGTTTTTTGTGACAACTCAACGCGGCGCAATAAGAGGGCTTGCTCTTGCTGCGATTGAACGAGTTCTAGGCCCAAAGTGCGAAAGCGAGACGCCAAACTGCTGACACGCAGTTGATGCTGAGCTTGTCTGGCTTGACGCTCCGCCAAAAGCGTGCGTTGACGTTCTGACAGCTGTGCGTCTAACAAGGCGGTGGTGCTGCCGTGTGAGCTGACTTTGTCGGTGTTGAACACAAACAATGTTTGACCCGCAGACACGGGCTGCCCCTGTTGGATGGCAATGTGTGACAACACACCTGCCGCGCCGGCACTGAGTTCGAGCATGCCTTGCGGGGGCACTAAGACCCCAGTGATGCGAACCTTGCGTGCCACTTTGCCCCATGCACCAAATGCCACCAATGCACCGGCCAAGGCCAAAGCAATGCAAGCGATGAGGCTGAATTGTGGTTTGTGCGCCAAATGAATACTGCCCAGCCAGGAGGCCTGCTTGGCTTGGGTAACTTCGGTGCGAAAAAGTGAGCTTTGCATGGTGCTTTGAAAGAAAGAACCCTCACAATACGCACTTAAATCATCTTCGTTGTTGCAATCACTTGCAATTGAAGAGCGTTGAAACCGAATGAAATGATTGAATTTCACCATGCTTCAGTACCAAACCATTCCTGTCACACCATTTCAGCAAAACTGTTCTTTGGTGTGGGACGATCAAAGCCTGCAGGCGGCCGTCATCGACCCGGGTGGCGATTTGCACCTCATACTTGAAGAAGTCGAAAGAAGAAAATTAAAACTCGAGCAAATTTGGCTGACGCATGCGCACATTGACCATGCGGGTGGTACCGCGGTCCTAGCGCGCACACTCGGTTTGCCCATCGTGGGCCCGCACCCAGGGGACCAGTTTTGGATTGACCGTTTGTCCGATCAAGGTCGCATGTTTCAGTTTCCCGATGCCGAAGTATTTACACCCACACGATGGTTGCAAGATGGCGACACCGTTGAGTTGGGCGCACACACCTTGAACGTCAGGCATTGCCCAGGCCACACGCCAGGCCATGTGGTGTTTTATTCACCCGAAATCAAGCGCGCCTTTGTGGGCGATGTTTTGTTTGCGGGCAGCATTGGCCGCACTGATTTTCCGCAAGGCGACCACGACACCTTAATTGCCAGCATTACGCAGCGACTGTGGCCGATGGGCGACGACACGGTATTTATTCCTGGCCACGGCCCTGAAAGTACATTTGGCAGAGAACGCCGTAGCAACCCGTATGTGGGCGGTACCTGATCAATTCAAGGGGCGCGAATTGGATTGAACGGCTTGCGCATACAAATGCGCCACCTTGGGCAAATTGGCCTCCAACTCTTGAATGCGGTTGTTGCCACTGGGGTGCGTTGACAAAAAGCTGGGTTGACCTTTACCACCGCCTGTTGCGCTCAACATTTTTTTCCACAGTTGCACACTGGCTTCAGGTTTAAAGCCGCCACGCGCCGCAATTTCCAAACCAACCAAATCGGCCTCTGTTTCGTCGTCTCGGCCGTATTTCAGGGTTAGCAATTGGGTGCCCATGTTGGCCGCCACATCGCCCAATTGGCCCAAGCCTAGCAATTGAGAAGCAACCGACAAACCCAAGCCAGTGGCTTTGGATTTGGCCATTCTTTCGCGGGCATGTTCACGCAGTGCATGGGCCATTTCGTGACCCATGATCATGGCCACTTCGTCGTCGGTCAATTTGAGTTGATCCAAGATGCCTGTGTAAAAAGCAATTTTGCCACCGGGCATGCACCACGCATTAATTTGATTGCTGCCAATCAAATTGACTTCCCATTTCCACTTCCGAGAATCGGGGTTCCATTGGGCGGTGTAAGGAATCAACCGGTTGGCAATGGCCCTTAAGCGTTGCAGTTGTGGGTAGTCGTCTGGGGCCAACGCACCTTTGCCATTGGCATCGCTCAAAGTTTGTCGATATTGTTGCCGTGCAGAGGCTTCGAGGGTTTCAACTGGAATGAGTTTTCGCATGTTGGAGGATTGACCCACATCAACTTGCGCATGGGCCTGCGACGCAATCAAAGCACTCAGGCCTAAGCCTGCGCCCCAACGCGCAGAGTGCATGAACGCCCGCCGCGACAAATCAGGCTGCCCTTGCGGGTCTGATGGGGCGGTATCAGGAAGTTCTTGATTCGGGAAGCAAAGCCAACACATGGTCAGAATCATAGTGGCACATCCCCATATTTCAAGACCCATGGCTTTGGAAATCCTTCACAGACTTGGATAATGTCGACATGAATGAAAAGCCTAACTCAGACACCGCCTCATTTTCCTGGTTGGCCTCGTGGCGCATTTATTTGCAGCCTGCCAGTTTGCGCATGCTTTTTTTAGGCTTTGCGGCGGGGCTCCCTTTGCTGCTGGTGTTGGGCACCTTGAGTTTCAGATTGCGCGAGGCGGGCATCGACCGCAGCACCATTGGTTATTTGAGTTGGGTGGGGCTGGCTTATGCGTTCAAGTGGGTCTGGGCGCCCTTGGTTGATCGCATGCCCATTCCCTACTTCACGCGCCAATTGGGTCGCCGTAGAAGTTGGTTGTTGTTGGCACAGTTCATGGTGATCATTGGTTTGGTGGGCATGGCCATCAGCGACCCACGTCAAACTTTGGGGCCCGTGGTGTGGTGTGCCTTGTTGGTTGCCGTGGGTTCGGCCACCCAAGACATTGCCTTGGATGCTTTTCGAATTGAATCGGCAGAGCCCACGCAGCAAGCGGCCTTGGCCGCCAGCTACCAAACGGGCTATCGCTTGGCCATGATTTGGGCGGGTGCGGGCGTTTTGTGGGTGGCGGCTTGGGTTCAGGGCGACAACTCGGCGGGCTATGTGCAGGCCGCTTGGCAGGCGGCTTATTTGGTCATGGCGGCCAGCATGGCGGTGGGCTTGTTCACGGTGTTAATTTCCAAAGAGCCGGTTCAGGCTGAGTTGCCACCCGCACGCAACGCAAAGGAGTGGTTGCAGGGTGCCTTGGTCGAACCCTTTGCCGACTTCCTCAAAAGGTATCGGTGGCAAGCGGTTTTAATTTTGAGTTTGATTGCGGTCTATCGCATCAGCGATGTCGTGATGGGCATCATGGCCAACCCCTTTTATGTGGACATGGGTTATACCAAGGCCGAGGTTGCCAGCGTGACCAAAGTGTATGGCGTGCTGATGACTTTATTGGGCGCCTTTGTGGGCGGCGTCATGGCCTTGCGTTGGGGTGTGATGCGCATTTTGATGTTGGGCGCCATCATGAGCGCTCTGAGCAATTTGCTGTTTGCCTGGTTAAGCGGACATGGCCACGATGTGCATGCACTCATCTTGGTGGTGTCTGCCGATAATTTGGCCAGTGGTATTGCCTCTGCGGCTTTCATTGCCTACTTGTCGTCACTGACCAACATTCAATACTCGGCCACACAATACGCATTGCTCAGCTCCATGATGCTGCTCTTGCCAAAATTCATTGCAGGTTTTTCTGGCGACTTCGTCAATGCTTACGGCTATGCCAACTTCTTCAATGCCACGGCTTTATTGGGCATGCCCGTGTTGATTTTGGTAGCGCTGGCGTGGCGCTTTCAAGCCAAAGAGAGCCCCCCGGCCTGAATCAATTTACGAAACTTTACGCAGACTTCAAAAGAATTGGACAGGATGTGTGCCGTCTAGGCGCATCATGTGAGTTGTAGCAATTTTCGACCCGTTCGTTGGCAGGGCATGACCATACAAATTTTGATGATTGAAGACGACGACCGCTTGGCGCTGATGGTCGGTGATTACCTGCGCCAATCGGGCTATGGCTTTGCGCATTGTGGTGATGGCGCAACGGGCTTAGCGCACCTGCAAAAGCATTCGGTTGATTTGATCATTTTGGATTTGATGTTGCCGGACATCGATGGTTTGCAGGTGTGCCAAAAAATCAGAGCCTTGCCCAATCCCCAATCACAAACGGCCATTTTGATGCTGACCGCCAAAGGCGATCCCATGGACCGCATCGTGGGTCTTGAGTTGGGCGCAGACGATTATTTGCCCAAGCCTTTTGAGCCCAGAGAATTGTTGGCACGCATCAAAGCCATCTTGCGACGCAAATCAAGTGCTGGCAATGACAGTCACACCAAAATGACCTTTGGCAGTTTAGAAATTGACAGAGACTCGCGAACGGTCATGGTCGGTGGCAAGCTGTGCGACTTAACCTCTTATCAGTTTGATTTGTTGGTCGCCATTGCAGAGCGAGCAGGCCGTGTCCTCACGCGTGACCAAATTATGGAAGCTGTGCGGGGCCGAGAGTTGGAAGCCTATGATCGATCCATCGACGTTCACATGGGACGAATTCGGATGGCCATTGAAGACGATCACAAAGCCCCCGAGCGAATTTTGACAGTGCGCGGTGTGGGCTATGTTTTTGCCAAACAACAAAAGTGAAGAAGCACCATGAATTGGCTGGCACCTGTTGCTAAACATTTGTATTTGAGAATTTGGCTGGCTGTCGTTTTGGGCGTGGCGGTGCTCATGCTGTTGGTGGGCTTTGCTTGGAGCTTGTCGATGGAGCATGCTGTACAAAACGGCCCGCAAGGTGTGCGCGAACTTCAAATTCGAAATGAACAGGGCCAGATCATTCAGACAGTGCCGGGGCAATTGCAACGCGGCGTGGGTGTGACATTTGATGTCACTTTGGCAGACGGTCAAAAGCTCAATTTAGTGTTGCCCAGAAGACCGCCAGGCATGGGGCCGGGGCCCGAAATGCGGTCAGGTCTCATGAACCGTGGCCCACGCGATCTTTCGCCCTGGTGGGCCAGACCTCCGTATGGATTTGTTTGGATGTTGCTGTTGGTGGGCGTGGCCGTGGCGGTGGGCATTTACCCCATTGTGCGCAAGTTGACGCAAAGGCTTGAGGCTTTACAACAAGGCGTTCAACGTT
>CALPYQ020000129.1 GCA_943327965.2 Singulisphaera sp. GP187 | reverse complement strand
TTCATGCCCAAGAGTTGGCACATGTCTTTAGGCCGCGGCCTTGACCTTCAAACGCCAGGCATGCAACAAAGGCTCGGTGTAACCGCTGGGTTGCTCTTTGCCTTTGAAGACCAAGTCGCAAGCCGCTTGGTACGCCTTGGAAGTTTTGAAGTTGCCCGCCATTTTTTGGTACAAAGGATCGCCAGCATTTTGTTGGTCCACCACAGCCGCCATGCGCTCCATGGTGGCCTTCACTTGGGCTTCGGTCACCACGCCATGCGCCAGCCAGTTGGCAATGTGCTGACTGCTGATGCGCAAAGTAGCGCGGTCTTCCATCAGGCCCACACCATGAATATCGGGCACCTTGGAACAACCCACGCCTTGGTCAACCCAACGCACCACATAGCCCAAGATACCTTGGGCGTTGTTGTCGAGTTCGTTTTGCTTGTCTTGTGCACTCCACTCAGCAGCTTGCGCTTGCGTGACCACAGGGAACTGCAACAACTTGTTCAAAGTTTCTTCGCGCAGGTCTTTGGCACTGTGCTTGGCAATGGTTTTTTCCATTTGTTTTTGCAATGCTGGCACGTTCACTTGGTGATAGTGCATGGCATGCAAAGTGGCCGCTGTGGGGCTTGGCACCCATGCGGTGTTGGCACCAGCATTGGGGTGGCCAATTTTTTGTTTCAACATGTCGGCCATCAAATCGGGCATGGCCCACATGCCCTTGCCAATTTGGGCGCGGCCACGCAAGCCTGCTTGCAAGCCCACAGCCACATTGGCCTTTTCGTAGGCACCCAGCCAGGTGCTGCCCTTGATGTCGCCCTTGCGCATGACAGGACCCGCCAACATGCAGGTGTGCATTTCGTCACCGGTGCGGTCCAAGAAGCCCGTGTTGATGAAGGCCACGCGTGATTTGGCAGCGGCAATACAAGCAGCCAAATTGGCACTGGTGCGACGCTCTTCGTCCATGATGCCCAGCTTGACGGTGGAAGGCTTCAAGCCCAACACTTTTTCGACACGACCAAACAAAGTGTCTGCAAAACCCACTTCTTTGGGACCGTGCATTTTGGGCTTCACGATGTACACGCTGCCCGTGCGGCTGTTGCGGAAATCGGCACCCTTCTTTTTCTGCAAATCCACCATGGCGCAGGTGGTGGTGATCATGGCGTCCATGATGCCTTCAGGAATTTCTTTTTGCGTGCCATCGGCCGCGTTGTACAAAATAGCAGGATTGGTCATCAGGTGACCCACATTGCGAACGAACAACAATGAACGGCCATGCAACACTTCGTGGCCTTTGCCATTGGGCTTGGTGTACACGCGGTCACCATTCAATGTGCGCTTGAATGTTTTGCCACCCTTTTGCACTTCCTCTGACAAACTGCCTTGCAAAATACCAAGCCAATTGCGGTAGGCCAAGACTTTGTCTTCTGCGTCTACAGCGGCCACTGAATCTTCCAAATCCAAAATGGTGGACAAGGCCGACTCAGCCACCAAGTCGGACACGCCTGCTGGGTCTGTTTTGCCAATGGCGTGGGCCTTGTTAATTTGCAAATCAAGGTGCAAACCATTGTGTTTGAACAGCAAAGACGTTGGCGCCTTGGCATCGCCTTGGAAGCCCACAAACTGCTTGGCATCGGCCAAGGTGGTGCTGCCCGATTTGAGATTCACCACCAACTTGCCAGCCTTGACGCTGTAGCCTGTGCTGTCAATGTGTGAACCTTTTTTAAGGGGCGCGCAACGGTCGAGCACATAGCGGCAGTACTCAATCACTTTGGCGCCGCGCTTGGGGTTGTAACCGGTGCCTTTTTCGCAACCATCTGCTTCGCTCAGCGCGTCAGTGCCGTACAACGCGTCGTACAAAGAACCCCAACGTGCGTTGGCCGCGTTCAAGGCATAACGTGCATTCAAAATAGGCACCACCAACTGCGGGCCAGCCAACACCGCCAACTCTGCATCGACATTTTGGGTGGTGGCTTTGGGGTTCTTGGGCTCGGGCACCAAGTAGCCAATGGACGACAAGTGTTTGCGATAAGCCTTCATGGCTTTGGCATCCAGCAACGGACCGGGATTGGCGGCGTGCCATTTGTCCATTTCCAATTGAATGCGATCGCGCTCGGCCAACAACGCCAAATTTTGTGGCGCTAAGTCTTTGACGATGCCATCAAAGCCCGCCCAAAAGGCCTTGCTCTTCACGCCAACTGCTGGCAAGACTTGTTCTTCAATGAATTGGTACAGGGATGTGGCCACGTGCAAGCCGTGGATGCTGGTGCGTTGTGTCATGGGAGCCTCTTCAAAAGTAAAAAATAAACGGGTGTGGGATGCGCGCAAAGACACTTTTCCCAGATAAGCCTCACTTTATTCGATGTTCGAGGGTTAATAAATCAGACAAATATCTTTTGACTTGTGACTTTTTTGCAAAGGTAAGCCCCCAATTCATTCAAAACTTGAGAAAATAAGCATCCAATGAGTCCGATCACATTTAAAAAGTCTGCTTCATGACAAGCCCCCAACCCTTGCCATACGAGGGCATTCGCGTGGTCGAATTTACCCACATGGTGATGGGGCCCACGTGCGGCATGGTCTTGGCCGATTTGGGTGCAGAAGTCATCAAGGTGGAGCCCATTGGCAGTGGCCGTGAAGGCGACAGTACCCGTCAACTGATGGGATCTGGTGCCGGATTCTTCCCCCTCTTCAATCGAAACAAAAAAAGTCTGGCCCTCGACCTGCAAACGCCCGAGGGCAAAGAAGCCGCCTTGCGATTGATTGCCACCGCCGACATCGTGACCGAGAACTTCAAAACGGGCACCATGAAAAAGTTAGGGCTCGACTACGACACCCTGAAAAAGCTCAACCCCCGACTCATTTATGTGTCCTTAAAAGGTTTCTTGCCCGGTCCTTATGAGCATCGCACAGCCCTCGATGAAGTGGTGCAAATGATGGGCGGTCTTGCCTACATGACAGGCCGGCCAGGCGACCCCTTGCGAGCAGGCGCCAGTGTCAACGACATCATGGGCGGCATGTTTGGGGCGATGGGCGCCATGGCCGCCTTGGCACAACGCACACAAACCGGTTTGGGGCAAGAGGTGCAAAGTGCTTTGTTCGAAAACAATGTGCTGTTGGTGGCCCAGCACATGCTGCAGTACCAAGTGACAGGCCAAGCGGCCAAGCCCATGCCTTCACGCATTTCAGCGTGGGCCATTTACGATGTGTTTGAAGTGCAAAACGGTGAGCAAATATTTTTGGCAGTGGTCAGCGATACGGCTTGGAAAATTTTTTGCGAGGTCTTTGGCTATGCCGACTTGTTGGCCGACGAACGACTCATCACCAACAACGCCCGCGTGGCGCAACGAGATTGGCTAATTCCCTTGCTGCGAGAAAGATTGCGCGTGCATTCTTCCAAGCACCTGAGCGATCTTTTTGAAAAAAATTCATTGCCCTACGCCCCCATCACCCCGCCCCATGAATTGTTGGACGATGAACACTTAAAAACCACTGGCGGCTTGGCCCCACTCACCTTGAGCGATGGCCGAGAAATTCAAACGGTCCTCTTGCCCATGACCTTGAATCAAGAGCGACTGAAAGTTCGCACGGGTGTCCCAAGTTTGGGGGCGCACAACCAAGATGTCTTGAGTGGCTTGGGCTACAGCCAAGAAGAAATTGAGCAGTTAAGTCAAGCCAACAAGCCCTCTAAATCACCCTCAACATTCCCGAACAAAGGCTGACCATGGACAAGCTCAAAGTATTTGAATCCTTTGTGTCGGTGGCCACCAAAGGCAGCTTGAGCGCCGCCGCCAGGTCAGAAGGTGTGGCGCCCGCCATCATTGGCAGGCGCTTGGATGCGCTCGAATCTCATTTGGGCGTGAAGCTTTTGCTCCGCACCACTCGGCGCATTAGCCTTACCCACGAAGGCAGCGCCTTTTTAGAAAACTGCCAGCGCTTGCTGAGCGATGTGGCCAATGCCGAAGACAGCGTTTCAGCAGGCGGCCTCAAAGCCAGCGGTCATTTGAGAATTACAGCGCCAGCTGGCTTTGGCAGGCGCCATGTGGCCCCTCTAGCCCCGCTGTTTCATGCTCAAAACCCCGATGTAAAAATTTCTTTGAACCTCAGCGACAGGGTCATTGACTTGGCCGCAGAAGGCTTTGACTTTGCAGTGCGCGTTGGCGATTTGCCCGATTCATCCTTGGTCAGCGTGCGCTTGGCTGACAATCGCCGCCTGTGTGTGGCCACCCCCGCCTACTTGCAAAAGCACGGCACGCCCAAGCATCCCGCCGAATTGATGCAACACAGCTGTCTAACCCTGTCCAGCGATGCCTCTCAAACCCGTGGTTGGGCCTTCAAAGCCCAAAACCTTGAAAACGCCGAGACGCCGGAAGTTTTCCATGTCAGGCCCCACGGGCCGCTGGATTGCTCCGACGGCCAAGTCTTGCGCAGCTGGTGTTTGGCCAGCATGGGCATTGCCTGGCGCAGCACTTGGGAGGTAGAAAACGACATCCGATCGGGTCAATTGGTCGAAGTTTTGGCCGATTTTGCAGCCCCACCCAATGGCATTTACGGCGTTTTCCCCCAGCGCAAGCACTTGCCCCTGCGTTTGCGGCTTTGGATCGACTTTTTAAAGCATCACTACAGCTTGCCCGCAACTTGGCAAAGCGCCCCGTAAAATCGGGGGATGCTCCAAGCCAAACAAGATTTACTCTCGGCCCTCGCCGCCGAACTCGAACGCCTGCACCCTGGTGCTGGCGCCAAAGCCACTTTTGAGTCACCCAAGGTGGCCGCCCATGGCGATTTGGCCTGCACGGCCGCCATGCACTTGGCCAAACCTTTGGGCCAAAACCCACGGCAAGTGGGTGAAGCCTTGCGCACCGCCCTCATGGCCACGCCCGCATTCAGCCAATGGGTTGAAAGCATTGACATAGCTGGCCCTGGTTTTTTAAACCTGAAGCTCAAGCCCAGCGCCAAACAAGCGGTGGTCAAAGAAGTGCTGCACGCTGCGTCCTGTTTTGGCAAACAAGCTGAACGCAACGAAAAAGTATTGGTGGAATTTGTCTCCGCCAACCCCACAGGCCCACTGCACGTTGGCCATGGCCGCCAAGCCGCCTTGGGAGATGCCATCTGCAATTTGTTTGCCACGCAAGGTTGGTCGGTCTATCGCGAGTTTTATTACAACGATGCAGGCGTACAAATCAACACCTTGGCCACGTCCACACAATTGCGTGCCAACGGCTTCAAACCTGGTGATGCTGAATGGCCCAGTGGTGAAAATGCCGCAGCCTACAACGGCGACTACATTCAAGACATTGCGCAAGATTTCTTGGCGCAGAAAACCGTCAAGTCGGACGACCGCGAATTTACCGGCAGTGGCGACCTGAACGATTTGAATGGCATGCGCGAATTTGCGGTGGCCTATTTGCGCCACGAGCAAGACCTCGACTTGAAAGCCTTCGAGGTCAAGTTTGACAACTACTACCTCGAGTCCAGCCTGTACACCAGTGGCCGCGTCGACAGCGCCGTCAAGAAATTACAAGAAGCCGGCAAGACCTACGAACAAGATGGCGCGCTGTGGCTCAAGTCCACTGACTATGGGGACGACAAAGACCGCGTCATGCGCAAAGGCGATGGCACCTACACCTACTTTGTGCCCGATGTGGCCTACCA
>CALPYQ020000128.1 GCA_943327965.2 Singulisphaera sp. GP187 | reverse complement strand
GTTCGTCCAAAGTTTTTAACCCTCAAACCATGAGCCCCTCCAAAGAAATGCAAAGCAAAGGAGTCGCACCCTGGATTCCTTTTGAATGGCTGGTAGCCATTCGATTTTTGCGGGAAGGCAAGGTGCAAACCTTGTTCATCATTGGTGGGGTCGCCATCGGCGTCGGCGTCATTGTTTTCATGTCGGCTTTGCTAATGGGCCTGCAAGCCAATATTGTGAAGCGCGTATTGACAGGACAAGCACATATTCAATTGCTACCGCCCAAAGAAGTTTCTAGAGTGCTACCCACCAACACCGCAGGCCAACAAGACAACATCATTCAAGTACCACCACAACGTGCCAAAAGCATCGATCAGTGGCAAAGTTTGGTGGCACAAATTCAAGCACTACCGGAAATCAAAGTGGTGTCACCGACTGTTTCCGGATCGGCATTGGTTGTTAGAGGGGCCGCTAGCCGCGCAATCAGCTTGGTAGGCGTTGAACCTGACTCATATTTTCAAATTGTGCCGATGGCCGACAAAATAGTGAAAGGCTCGGCCAGCATTACCGTCAATGACATCCTGATAGGTACAGAATTGGCAATCGATCTAGGACTCAGTATTGGCGACAAGCTGCGAGTCAGTTCGGCCAACGGCAATTCAAATATTTTTGTGGTCAGTGGCATCTTCGATTTGGGCAACAAAGTTGCTAATGGTCGCACTACCATGATGTCGATTCGGTCTGCACAAAGTTTGCTAGGTTTGGTGGGTCATGTCACGTCTTTGGACATGACCGTTCACGACGTTTATGCAGCAGAAATTGTGGCTCAACAGATTGCCAAACAGACCGGCATACAGGCCGACAGTTGGATCAAAACCAATGAGCAATTCTTTACAGCGGTCAACGCACAAAAAACGGCCAACACGGCCATTCGAGTGTTTGTCGGACTGTCCGTAGCGTTTGGGATTGCCAGCGTATTGGTTGTCTCTGTGGTTCAGAAATCTAGAGAAATTGGCATCCTAAGGGCCATGGGAATTACACGCGGCCAAATCATGCGTATCTTTTTAATGCAAGGTGGCTTGCTTGGTTTTGGCGGCTCACTGGTGGGTTCCTTACTGGGTTTTTCGGGCCTGGCGCTTTGGCAACAATTGCAAAAAAATCCAGATGGCAGCGTCATGTTTGCCATTACTTTAGAGCCCTCGCTATTTCTTTCGGCATTGGTATTGGCCAGTATGACAGGCCTGCTTGCATCGTACGCACCCGCATTGCGGGCCGCCAAACTTGATCCTGTGGTGGCCATTCGTGGATAACTTAACAACCAGCAAGCAAGTCGTAAAACTTAGCCAAGTCTGCAAGTCATTCAATGTGGGCAAGGCCAACGAAATTGAGATTTTGCACAGTATCAATTTGGAATTAAGTCGCGGTGAATTTTGTGCAGTGGTAGGCCCATCAGGCTCTGGCAAGAGCACCTTGCTGAACATCATTGGGCTATTAGATCGACCCACGCAAGGTCAACTTGCCATCAACGGTGAGGAGACCACCACACTGGTTGATCAGGAGCTCACTCGTCTGCGCGGTCAAGCCATTGGCTTTGTCTTTCAGCACCACCATTTATTGAGCGCATTTACAGCCCTCGAAAATGTCATGATTCCCATGATGGGTGCCATGGGCCATAGCACCTATGAAATCACGGAAAAGGCCAAGCGCCTTTTGGCCAGCGTTGATTTGTTGAAGTATTGCAACCAAGCTTCTGGCAGTCTGTCTGGCGGACAACAACAAAGGGTGGCCGTGGCCAGGGCTTTGGCCATGAATCCCGCTTTGCTTCTAGCCGATGAGCCCACCGGCAATCTCGACACCAAAAGCGCAGATGCCGTATTTGATTTGCTGCGGCGGGTCAGTCGCGAAGAAGGCACGGCTGTCCTCTTTGTGACACACAACCCCGAAATGGCAACGCGCTGTGACAAAACCATTCAAGTGATTGACGGTCGCATCATTTAAATGAGATGAAAATTCGGGTAAGCACTCCCCACGAACGACAGCCATCTCCCTAAAATTTGGGAATGACTGAAAGACTCACCCAAATCTCCTACGACGCGCTGCCCGATTCGGTTAAACCGCTGGCAGACGATATTCTTAAAGTTTCAAGCGCAGCCCTTGGCGGGCCCTACAACGCTTTGCTCAGAAGTCCAGACATGGCACGCAGGTGCTTTGACCACTTAGACTATTTGCGCTTTAAAACATCTGTCAACAAGCGCTTGAATGAATTTGCCATCCTCATTCAAGCCCGAATTTCAAATGCGCAATACGAATGGTGGGCCCATGAAACCATCGCTCGCAAAGCTGGCTTGTCAGACGCCGTGATGAATGATTTGCGCGAATGCAAACGCCCCACCAGTATGCAAGACGACGAGCGCTTGGTGTATGACTACTGCATCCAACTGAGTTTGAATCACAGAGTACCCGATGCCTTGTGGCAAGAAGCCATTGAAAAGATGGGTGAACAAGCCGTCATTGACCTGACGGTATTGTCTGGCACCTATGTGATGGTTTCGATGCTGTTGAATGCAACGCAAGTGGGTATTCCAGGGGGCGGGGCTTTACCTCTAGAAGTACTGGAGCCATCCACCATTCGAAGCCGACTCTTGGCTTAATGGTCATCTAGCTTGAAGCAATTTCGCCAACTTTGACTGGCACTTAATTCATGATGAAACAGGACCTCGGTATGAACATCAAAAAATGGCTACCCCTTATTGCGCTCACGTCCGTTTGCTTGTGGGCACCGCAAGTGCATGCGCAAGACTACCCTAACAAACCCATCACCATGGTCATGCCCTATGCTGCCGGTGGCCCAGGTGACACCATCACACGCCTCTTTGCAGGCTCTATGCAAAAAATCTTGGGTCAGCAAATTTTAGTAGACAACACGGCCGGTGCCTCAGGCGCCATTGGCACGACCAAGGTGGCCCGCGCCAAACCCGATGGCTACACCTTGCTCATGATTCACGTCAGTCACGCCACCAATTTGGCCATGTACAAAAACTTGAGCTACCACCCCGTAGACGACTTTGAGCCCATTGGTTCTGCCACCAGTGGCCCCATGGTCATTGTGGCAAGAAACGAATTTCCCCCCAAAGATCTGAATGAATTTGTAGCCTACCTCAAAGGAAATCAAAAGAAAGTAAGCCTTGCGCATGCGGGTGTAGGTTCTGCATCACATTTGTGTGGCCTCATGATGATGAATGTCTTGGGCGTTCAACTCAATGAAATTCCCTACAAAGGAACTGGCCCTGCTCTTACAGACCTCATGGGCGGCCAGGTCGATGTATTGTGCGATCAAACTTCTGGAACCGTACCCTCCGTGAAGAACGGAAAAATTAAGGCCTATGCTTCCGCTGGCAAAAATCGATTGCCCTCCTTGCCAAGCACGCCTGCCATAGCAGAAGCTGGAGTCAAAGGATTTGAGATCAATATTTCATTTGGCCTCTATGCCCCCAAAGGCACACCCAAGCCAGTACTTGAAAAACTAACAGCTGCACTCCAAAAATCTGTGACCGATCCCGATGTAATCAGTCGCTTAGACGGCATGGGCGTGTCCGCTGTCAGCATTGAACAAGCCACCCCAAATGCGCTCAGAGCCCATTTGAAAAATGAAATTGAAACACTCGGTGGCTTGTTAATCAAGGCTGGCGTTCAGCCCAACTAAAGTGTTCAAGGTTTGGTGTTCAACCACTTGTTGGTTTGCCATTCAGGCCTTAGCAATTCGCTTTGATCGCGAAGCGCCATACCCGATAGCCCTTGCGAACTGATGGCAAGCCCTGCCGCTTGATTACACGATTGACCTTGCATTCTCTTAATGGCAATCGACAACATACCTTCTGAGGCATCGCCCAAGGGACGGCTGAGATCGTCAATTGCCGTGCACTGAGGCATCATGCCGTCAGAAAATCCGCCCTCCCCTTTGGCGTTCACTCCCTCCATCTCCATTGCCGCGTAAGTAATGCCGCAATTGTCTTGGGGATAAAAACCGTAAGGTTTTCCGCAAGTGGTGCTTCCAATTAACTCGACTTCGACATCAACGCCCCTTAAGCCGTTGATGAATGATTCACTGGCAGAGCATGTACCCCCCGTGACCAACACATAAATTTTGGCAATCCCAAGTGAGGGATAGGGCTGATTATTAAGCCCGGTGTTTGTGAAATTCATGGCGTAGTTTTCAGATGAACGCTTGTCTGAAAACCGCGTCAGTTCAAAAACTTTGCCTTGCGCTTTTGCACTGCCAGCCACCGAATACGCCAATGCATTGGCAATGGCCAAGTAACCTCCGCCGTTGTAACGCAAGTCAACCACCAACTCTGATACGCCTTGCTGTTTGAACTGCGTCATGGCCTGAATGAGATAAGTCTCTGCACCCGGCACATGGCTGTTAAAAAGCAAGTACCCCAACTTCTTAGCGCCAACATTCAAAACTTTGTATTCCACTTGTTGCAAAGTGATGTTGGTGGCTTGCATGCTCACATTGAATGTGGTGCCAGCGCGCAAGATTTGAAAAGTATGCGGGGCCGGTTGGGTCGGCGATAAACCTTCGTTGAAGGTGGCAATGCCTTGGGCGCTTGTGTCGTTGAGGGAAGCCCCATCAATTCCAAGTATTTGGTCGCCCCGCATGAGTCCCGCGGACATGGCGGGCGTGTTGGGATAGACATAGGCCACCGTGATCACTTTAAGTCCAGCACTTGTACTTCTTTTCAACATGAAGCCATAGCCGCGCAAATTGCTTTCAACAAAACTATTCCATGACACCGTCTCAATCATGAAGCTGAACTTGTCAACCAAAGTTCCAAGGGCTGTTTTGAGAGGCGTTTTAGAATCCGAGAAATAGTTAAGCAACGAAGTCCAAACATCTAAGCTGCCATTGGCCATCACGCTGTAACGCGCATCGTCTGCGTTAACCGTTGGTATGTCCTTGTACCAAAGGTATCTTTCCGACATATAGGCTTTCACCCACTTTTTTTCATCTGCCAAAACACCTTGGCGTGTGGCAGTTAAAGCATCGACGGCCAGAGGGTTTTCCTTGGCGCAAATCTGCGCCAAGTCCTTCGAAGTGGGTTGATAGACCGGTGCAGGATTGCTAGAACTGGATCCCCCGCCCCCGCCACATCCTGACAAACTCAGAAATAATGCAAACAACAATATTGATCGTAAATTCAACACAATAACTTCCCAGCAAGACAAGCCGCTCCTTTATTTAAGCATTAATATGGGCAGTGATCAAATTGATTCTTGTCTGAACGGCTATTACGCTTCAAACCTTTTTTCATTTTATGGACAAACTTTTCAAGCAAAAAAACATCTATCTCAGCTTTTGGGTCTTGATGATTCTGGCCATTTATTTTGTAACCAGTAGCAGCGCCAACCTACCACCCCAAATGGCCTCGCATTTCAACGCAGAGGGTATTGCTGACGGCTTCATGAGCAAGGAAAGCTACACCTACACCATGCTTGCTGTTGTAGTGGGTGTGCCTGCCCTCTTGGCGCTGATGCCCCTGGTGCTAGTTAAGTTGCCTACTAGCTTGATCAATATCCCTCACCGAGAGTATTGGCTTGCCCCTGAAAACCGAGCCGCTACTTTTCAAACCTTAAAGGTATGGATGGGTGCATTGGCATG
>CALPYQ020000127.1 GCA_943327965.2 Singulisphaera sp. GP187 | reverse complement strand
TGGTTTTGAAATTTCGATCGGCAATGAACACGTCGATTCATTTGCACGAGCGTTGTTGGCCCAAGCAGAAGTCAAACCGATTGGCCTGGGCGCACGCAATTCATTGCGTCTTGAAGCGGGCTTGTGCCTGTATGGCAATGACATTGACACCACCACCACACCCATCGAAGCAGGACTGAACTGGGCCATCCAAAAAGTGCGCCGAACAAGTGGCGCACGCGCAGGTGGCTTTCCTGGCGCACACATTGTGTTGGGTCAATTGGATGGCATCTACCCTCTTCAACGCAAACGCGTTGGCTTGATTGCCCAAGAGCGGATTCCTGTTCGCGAACACGTTGAATTACAAAACACCCAAGGCACCAAAATTGGAGAAGTGTCCAGTGGCTTGTTAGGCCCAACAGCCAATGTCCCGGTCGGTATGGGCTATGTCGATGCTGCTAGCGCTTCACAGGGAACTGTTGTCAACGCCATGGTGCGCGGAAAAGCTGTTCCCATGATCGTCAGCGCCATGCCGTTTGTACCTAACCGCTATTACCGCGGCTAAAGACAAGAAAACAATTGTGATCTGACCCCCATTAAATTTTTAGGAGAAAAAAATGAGCTTGAAATACACCGAAGAACATGAATGGATTTTGGTTGAAGGCGATATCGCCACGGTCGGCATTACGCACCACGCACAAGATGCATTGGGCGATGTGGTGTTTGTTGAGTTGCCAGAGGTTGGTAGCAGTTTTGAACAAAAGGCCGTCGCTGGTGTAGTGGAGTCTGTGAAGGCTGCAGCCGATGTGTACATGCCCGTCAGTGGCCAAATTACCGAAGTCAATGAAGGCTTGCGCGGCGATCCCTCTTTGGCCAATACAGATCCGCTAGGAACCGGTTGGTTCTTTAAAGTGAAGTTGTCAGACGCATCACAGGTTGATGCCTTGCTGGACGAAACTGCTTACACCGCCTTTGCTGCGGGCAATTGATATTTTTGTATTTCTTTCTTTGACCAAACTTTGAGTTTCAAGGCCCTACCATGTTGATGTCATCTGCCGCCCCCTTAAGCCAACTTGAAAATGACAGCGAGTTCATTGCACGCCACATCGGCATCAGTGAGGCTGATGAACATCACATGCTGTCTGTGATTGGCGAGGCCTCACGCCGTGCGCTCATCGACAGTATCGTGCCGGCTTCCATTGCACGCAGCCAAGCCATGAAACTGCCTGCACCGGTCACAGAGGCCAGTGCTTTGGCAGAACTCAAAGCCATGGCACAGCAAAACAAAATACTCAAGAGCTTTATTGGTCAAGGCTACTATGGCAATCACACACCGGGCGTGATCCTTCGCAACATTTTGGAAAACCCCGCTTGGTACACAGCCTACACACCTTATCAAGCGGAGATTAGCCAAGGTCGCATGGAAGCTTTGGTCAACTTTCAAACCATGGTCTGTGATTTAACGGCCATGCCCATTGCCAATGCTTCTATGTTGGACGAGGCAACTGCCGCAGCCGAAGCCATGACCTTGGCCAAGCGCTCTGTCAAATCCAAAAGCAACAACATCATTGTGGCGGGTGATTGCCATCCTCAAACCATTGAAGTCATTCAAACCCGCGCAGCGCCATTGGGCCTGAAGGTTTTGGTGGGCTTTGCGCCAGAACTGATGAAGCAAAACGACTATTTTGCCGTGGTGGCTCAGTACCCCTCCACCGCCGGCATGATTCACGACTTGAAAGATCTCATTGCACAGGCACATACTGCGCAAGCGGCCTTCATCGTTGCGGCAGATTTATTGGCCCTCACCCTGCTCACACCCCCCGGCGAATTAGATGCCGACATTGTGGTCGGCACCACCCAACGCCTTGGTATGCCCATGGGTGCCGGTGGCCCACACGCGGCCTACCTGGCTTGCCGTGATGACTTCAAACGCTCTATGCCTGGGCGCTTGGTGGGTGTCAGCGTCGATGTGCATGGCAACCCTGCTTATCGCTTGGCTTTGCAAACGCGCGAGCAACACATTCGCCGCGAAAAAGCCACCTCCAACATCTGCACGGCGCAAGTCTTGCCTGCCGTGGTTGCCAGCATGTATGCCGTCTACCACGGCCCCGTTGGATTGAAAAGAATTGCACAACGCGTAGCCAGCTTCACCGCCATTTTGGCAGAAGGTTTAGAGCAACTGGGTTGCAAACTGGCCCACAAATCTGCCTTTGACACTTTGCAAGTCAATACCGGTACTCGCACTGAAGCGGTCCTTCAAAATGCCGTCAACAAAGGCTTCAACCTCCGAAAATTAAGTGCCGAAAGCATTGCCTTGTCTTTGGATGAAACCACCTCACGCAAGGACATTGAAACGCTCTGGTCCTGCTTTGCGCAAGAAGGCCAAGCGGCGCCCAATTGGGCGCCCTTTGAAAAAGGCCGCGACAGTCTCATACCCGCCCACTTGCGCCGCACCAGTGCTTATCTGACGCACCCAGTTTTCAACCGCTACCATTCCGAAACCGGCATGCTGCGCTACATCCGTCAACTGAGCGACAAAGATTTGGCACTCGACCGCAGCATGATTCCGCTCGGCTCTTGCACCATGAAGCTGAATGCCACCAGCGAGATGATTCCCATCACGTGGCCGGAATTTGCCAACATGCACCCCTTCGCACCAGCCGATCAACTCAAAGGCTATGCCTTGCTGGATCAACAACTGCGTGAATGGCTCTGCCAAGCTACAGGCTATGCAGGCATTAGCTTGCAACCCAATGCAGGCTCACAAGGCGAATATGCAGGACTGTTGGTCATCAAAGCATTTCATGAAGCACAGGGTCAAGGTCATCGCAACATTTGCCTCATTCCCTCAAGCGCGCATGGCACCAACCCTGCCAGCGCCCAAATGGTAGGCATGCAAGTGGTGGTCACTGCATGTGACGCACAAGGCAACGTCGACATGGCCGACCTGCAAGCCAAATGTGAACAGCACAGTGCCAACCTGGCTGCCGTCATGATCACTTACCCCAGCACGCACGGCGTGTTTGAAACACAAGTCAAAGCGCTTTGTGAGTTGGTGCATCAACATGGCGGCCGCGTGTACGTGGACGGCGCCAACATGAATGCCCTGGTGGGTGTGGCGGCCCCAGGAGAATTTGGCGGCGATGTGAGCCACCTCAATTTGCACAAAACTTTCTGCATCCCGCACGGCGGCGGCGGCCCTGGTGTTGGTCCTGTTTGCGTGGTGGAAGATCTGGTGCCTTATTTGCCAGGTCATGCGACGGGCGGTTTGAAAGTCAATGGCGTGGGCGCTGTCTCTGCTGCGCCTTTGGGCAATGCCGCCGTGCTGCCCATTAGCTGGATGTATTGCCGCATGATGGGGGCTGAAGGTTTGAAACATGCCACCGAAGCGGCTATTTTGGCGGCCAATTACATCAGCCGCCGCTTGGCTGACCACTACCCTACCCTGTACGCCAGCGCGGGTGCCAATGGCAAAGCAGGTCATGTTGCGCACGAGTGCATTTTGGATTTGCGCGGCTTGAAAGAAACCAGTGGCGTGATGGCGGAAGACGTCGCCAAGCGTTTGATGGACTATGGCTTTCACGCGCCCACGCTCTCATTTCCTGTGGTCAACACCCTCATGGTGGAACCCACAGAAAGTGAAACCTTGGAAGAGTTAGACCGCTTCATTGACGCCATGATTGCCATTCGAAATGAAGTGCGGCAAATAGAAAACGGTGTTTGGCCCCAAGACAACAACCCCCTCAAACATGCGCCCCATACCGCCGCAAGTTTGATGGCTGCAGATTGGAACCGCCCCTATTCACGTGAAGTGGGTGCCGCTCAAGCGGGCCGTCCGTTAAGCAGCGTGAAGTATTGGCCGCAAGTGGGCCGCGTCGACAACGTCTATGGCGATCGCAATTTGTTTTGCAGCTGTGTGCCAATGAGTGACTACGCGTCATGAGTGTTTTCAAGGTTGAACGCGTTGACTACTTGAATGACAAAGATTCACAGGCCCTGATCTTTTTGTTAGACGCTTACGCCCAAGACCCCATGGGCGGGGGTGAGGCGCTCAACCCAGAGGCCTCAGCGCGTTTGTGCCAAGACTTGTCCCGCATTGCAGGCGCAGCCAGCTTCATTGCATGGTCAGAAGGGAAACCCATTGGGCTGATCAATTGCTTTGAAGGCTACTCTACCTTCAAGGCCAAGCCCTTGCTCAATGTCCATGACATTGCCGTTTTAGCCCAACACCGTGGTCAAGGCGTGGGTCAAGCCTTGCTGAAGGCCGCAGAAGATCATGCCCGCCATCGGGGCTGCTGCAAGCTCACCCTCGAGGTGCTAAGTGGCAATGCGCCCGCCATGGCCAGTTACAAACGCTTTGGTTTTGCGCAATACGAACTTGATCCGGCTGCGGGACAAGCGCAATTCATGCAAAAGTGGCTGTAAAGTCACGGGTGCATGAACCCTTCAGCGGAAAACAAACCCTTCAGCGTCTTGAGCGTCATCCCACCGATGACGCAACTCAACACGCCCTACCCGTCCACAGCCTACCTGACGGGTTTTTTGCGCTCGCGTGACGTCCTTGCGACTCAAGAGGATTTGGCACTCAAGCTGGTCTTAAGTTTATTCAACCAACAGGGGTTGGCCGCGGTTCGCGACAAAGCCTTGGCACTGCCCTTGGCCGAGCGCAGTGCCAGCGTCAACTACTTCTTGGATTTCTTTGAGCGATATGCCAACACCATCGGGCCGACCATTGCATTCTTACAAGGCAAGGACAGCACACTCAGCCATCGCATAGCCGGCAGAGGTTTCTTGCCTGAGGGTCCACGCTTTGCAGCATTGGACGCCTACGACGATGGCGAATCAGCCGACCCTTTGGCATGGGCCTTTGGCGCCTTGGGCCAACAAGACCGTGCACGCCACTTGGCCACTTTGTATTTGAACGATTTAGCAGATGTGTTGCGAGATGCCGTCGACAATCGTTTTGAATTTGTTCGCTACGGTGAATCGCTGGCGGGTAGCCAGGCCACATTTGACCCCTTGGCCGATGCGTTGGCTGCGCCACTCACCCTAATGGATGAGAACTTGCAGGCCCTCACCCTCAAGGCCATCTCACATCACCACCCCAATTTGGTATTGCTGTCAGTCCCTTTTCCTGGTGCCGTTTATGCCGCATTCAGAATTGCGCAGTGCATCAAGCAACACCATCCAAATATCAAAATTGCCCTAGGCGGCGGCTTCGTCAACACCGAGTTGCGTGAACTCGCAGAACCGCGGGTGTTTGACCATGTGGACTTTGTCACCCTAGATTCTGGCGAGCGCCCTTTGCTGGCCTTGCTTGAGCATTTGCAGGGAAAGCGTTCTGCAGCTCGCTTGGTCAGAACTTTTGTACGTCAACCAGACTCTGGCAAGGTACAGCTGATGAACTGGTCTGAGCCCGATGTGCCTTTCGAAGAGGTTGGCACGGCCACTTGGGATGGCCTCCCGCTTAACGACTACTTGTCCTTGCTAGACATGCTCAACCCCATGCACCGCTTGTGGAGCGATGGCCGCTGGAACAAGCTGACTGTCGCCCATGGATGCTATTGGAAGAAATGCAGCTTTTGCGATGTCAGCTTGGACTACATCTCTCGCTACGAAACGGCTTCTGCTAGCTTGTTGGTCGATCGCATTGAGCAAATCGTAGCTGAAACCGGCCAGACTGGTTTTCACTTTGTGGATGAAGCGGC
>CALPYQ020000126.1 GCA_943327965.2 Singulisphaera sp. GP187 | reverse complement strand
TTGGCTGGTTTTTTTGACTGCCGGTTTTGGAGCCTTCGTTGCAGCGCGTCAAACTTGGTTGCAATGGTATCCACCCGAAGTGGTCAATTGCGGCCGGGATTTTTACGGCATGATAGAAAATTTTCCGCTGCAGCGCGCCATCCCCATGATTTTCAAGGGCAGCGGCGATTGCTCCAAGGTGGATTGGACCTTCTTGGGCGGATCAATTGCCAACTGGTCTTTTTTGGTCTTCAGCAGTATCTTAATTTTGATGCTTACTTTGAGATGGCGCGATGGATTGATTCGCGCTCAAACTCAATCAAAAAACGAAAGCCAACTTAACTGAGTTTTTTGACCAGCACCTGGCTGCGTCTGTCCCAGTTGTATTTGCGTTTACGTCCCTCCGGCAACCAGTCGGCTTCAACCTGAACAAACCCGCGTTTGATGAACCAGTGCATGGTTCGGGTGGTTAATACAAAAATACTTTTCAAGCCCATGGCCCGAGCGCGTTGTTCAATTCGCTTGAGCACCTTTTCGCCATCACCTTGACCTTGTGACTGGGGCGAGACTGTCAGGGCTGCCATTTCGGCAGTCTTGGCTTCTGCGTAGGGGTACAAGGCAGCGCAGGCGAAGATGAGCCCGTCGTGTTCAATGACGGTGTAGTGGTCGATGTCACGTTCAATTTCGGTGCGATCTCGTTTGACCAACGTACCGTCGTTTTCAAAGGGTTCGATGAGTTGCAAGATGCCGCCAACATCATCGTGTGTGGCTTCGCGCAACTCTTCTAGTTTTTCGTCAACCACCATGGTGCCAATGCCATCATGAACATAAATTTCAAGCAGCAGTGCACCGTCTACAGCAAAGGGCAATATGTGACTTCGCTCCACACCTTGTTTGCAGGCTTTGACGCAATGCTGCAAGTAAAACGCATGGTCTGTTGGCACAAGGGGTGATGGTAAATTTTTGAGCAGACCTTCAGCAGCCGCCAAAGGCAATTCGGTATCAATCGGGTTGTCTTCCGATTCTGCTTCCAAAGGCTTGACTCGAAGACCTGCAACTTCCGTTAGGAAAATGAGTTTGTCAGCTTGCAGTTCGATGGCAACGCTGGTGGCCACTTCTTCCATGCTCAAGTTGAAAGCTTCTCCGGTTGGCGAAAAACCAAATGGGGAAAGCAAGACCATGGCGCCCATGCCCAGTGTTTGAGTGATGCCAGCCACATCTACTTTTCTGACCAAGCCTGAGTGTTGAAAATCAACGCCGTCCACAATGCCCACGGGTCGTGCAGTCAGAAAGTTGCCGCTGATGACGCGAACTGTCGAACCGGCCATGGGAGTGTTGGGCAGACCTTGACTGAAGGCCGCTTCAATTTCATAACGCAGTTGACCTGCGGCTTCTTGTGCGCAATCTAGGGCGACTTCGTCCGTAATTCGTATGCCATGTGAATATTTGGCTTCGTGGCCTTTGGCTTTCAGTTGCTCGTTGACTTGGGGTCTAAAGCCATGAACCAGAACAATCTTCACGCCCATGCTTTGGATGAGTGCCAAATCTTGTGCCAAATGCTGCAACTTACCGGCTGCGATGGCTTCTCCGGCAATACCGACGACAAAAGTTTTGCCCCGATGCATGTGAATGTAGGGCGCCACCGAGCGAAACCAAGGTACGAAGGTGAAGTTAAAGACAGTGGACATGAGCTTTGGGGTCTCTCGAAAAGGGCCAAGACAGCGGATAATTCAGGCCTTACGCCATCCCTGATTTTTACAGAAGTTTTGCCATTGTCCGCTACCCCCTTGAAAATCGAGTTTCCAGAGTCTTTGCCAGTGTCGGCAAAGCGCGACGAAATTGCGCAGGCCATGGCAGACCATCAGGTCATCATTGTGTGCGGAGAGACAGGCTCTGGTAAAACCACTCAGTTGCCCAAAATTGCGCTGTCCTTGGGTCGGGGGAGGCTGAATGCTTTGCCAGGTCAGCGGGGTCAATGGATTGGCCATACCCAACCTAGGCGCATCGCTGCCAGTAGCGTCGCCAAGCGCATTGCCGAGGAGCTGAAAACCCCTTTGGGCGATGTTGTGGGTTACAAAGTTCGTTTCCAGGACCGTTTATCCAAGGATGCATCGGTCAAGCTCATGACAGACGGCATTTTGTTGGCTGAGACCCAAAATGACCCTTTGTTAGAGGCCTATGACACCTTGATCATTGACGAGGCGCATGAACGCAGCCTGAACATTGACTTTTTGTTGGGTTATTTGCGTCAAATACTGCCTAGGCGTCCCGATTTGAAGGTGGTGGTGACCTCTGCCACCATCGATGCCAATCGCTTTGCGCAGCACTTTGCCTCCCGCAAGGGGCCTGCACCCATCATCATGGTTTCGGGCAGAACCTTTCCTGTTGAAATGCGCTGGCGTCCTTTCGAAGAATCTCGCGAGCACGATTTGAACGATGCCATTGCCGAGGCCGTCGATGAACTATGGACAGGTCATGCCTCAGGGGATATTTTGATTTTTCTGCCAGGTGAACGTGAAATTCGTGAAGCCGCAGACCATTTACGCAAACATCTGACGCACAGCGCAGTCACGCGGGGAGCCGAAGTCTTGCCTCTGTTTGCCCGTTTGTCGCAAGCCGATCAAGATCGGGTGTTTGACAGTCACACGGGGCGCCGCATTGTGTTGGCCACCAATGTGGCCGAGACCTCATTGACCGTGCCTGGCATTCGATATGTCATTGATGCCGGTACCGCAAGGGTAAAGCGCTATAGCCTTCGAAGCAAGGTGGAACAATTGATGGTGGAGCCCATCAGCCAAGCGGCAGCAAACCAAAGGGCCGGGCGGTGTGGCCGAGTGGCCAATGGCATTTGCATTCGTCTTTACGATGAAGCTGATTTCAATGCGCGACCTAAATTCACAGACCCCGAAATATTGCGATCTTCATTGGCGGGCGTAATCTTGCGTATGAAGTCTTTGCACCTTGGCGTCGTGGACGATTTCCCATTCATTGAAGCGCCTTCTAAACGCGCCATTACCGATGGCTATCAATTGTTGGCTGAATTGGGTGCGGTAGACGACACCCATGAACTAACGCCCACTGGCACAGAGTTGGCCAGATTGCCTTTGGACCCACGCGTAGGCCGAATGATTTTGGAAGCGCGCAATCGACAAGCGCTTGACGAAGTGCTGATCATTGCCAGTGCCTTGTCAATTCAAGATGTACGCGATAGGCCCATGGAAGCGCAATCTCAAGCGGATCAAGCGCACGCCAAGTTTGACGATGAAAAAAGCGAGTTCACAGGTTACTTAAAACTGTGGAAGTGGTTGTCTGAATCTAGAGGTGGCAAGTCACCGACTGGCGCAGAACACAAACTAAGTCATCGCCAGCACGAACAACTCCTTCGACAAAACTTCATCAACATTAGACGCGTGAGAGAGTGGCGCGATACGCATACCCAATTGCACACCACGGTTGCGGAACACCGCTGGCAATTGAATACCAAGCCAGCCACTTACGAGCAAATCCATTTGTCAATGTTGGCAGGGTTGCTTGGCAACGTGGGATACAAACAAGATGATGAAGATGTTTATTTGGGCGCGCGTGGCATCAAGTTTTACAGACATCCTGGCGCTCATTTGTCAAAAAAACCTGGCCGTTGGACGGTGGTTTCTGAATTGGTTGAGACCACACGTTTGTTTGGCAGGTGTATTGCTGGCATAGAGCCTCTATGGCTAGAGCAAGTAGGCTCACACTTGCTCAAAAAACAATTGCTTGACCCACATTGGGAAAAGAAATCTGCTGAAGTGATTGCACTTGAACGGGCCACTTTGTATGGCTTGGTGGTCTATAGCGGAAGGCGCGTGCCATTTGGAAAGATTGATCCACAGACAGCGCGTGAAATTTTCATTCGGGAAGGACTGGTCCAAGCCCAATGGGATACCGCATTGCCATTTTTGTCGGCCAATCAAAAAATGATTGCCAAAGTGGAAGAGCTTGAACACAAGTCTAGGCGGCAGGATGTGCTGGTTGACGAGGAACTCATTTACGCTTTTTATGACCAGCAAATTCCAGCAGATGTTTGTTCAGGTCGGATGTTGGAGTCTTGGTATCGGCAAGAGGTAAAAAAACAACCTAGATTGTTGCTATTGTCTCGTGAAGAGTTGATGCGCCATGAGGCCGCTGGCATCACCACACAAGCTTTTCCCAAAACCATTCGATTGGGTGGGACCGATTGCAGTGCAAGTTATTTGCACGAACCCGGTGATGGCAAAGATGGTGTGACTGTGACTGTGCCTTTGTTTGTTTTGAACCAAGTCAATGAAGATCGCTGTGAGTGGTTGGTGCCCGGTTTGTTGCGGGACAAAATACACGCCTTGCTCAAAAGTTTGCCGCAGAAACCGCGGTCTCGGTTTGTGCCTTTGCCTGAATCGGCTGCCAAACTGGCTGAGCAATTGTCAGTGCCAGAAGTTTTTGGCACGGGTTCGTTGACCGATACATTGTTGAAGAAGGTAAGGGACATCACTAGCTTAGATGTCAAACGTGCTGACTTCAAATTAGACATGCTCAGCCCCCATTTGTTCATGAACTTGAGAGTGGTTGACGAGCATGGCCGCCAACTGGGCATGGGAAGAAATCTGGGCGCTTTGAAATCTGATTGGGGTTCGCAGGCTCGTGGCGCATTTCAGGCATTGGCACAGCTCAAGGTGCAGTCGCCTGTAGTTGCAAGTGCTTTAAAAGATCCTTCTGCGGCCTCAAAGCCAATGACTTCAGGCGCTTCAAACTCAAGTGATGTTCCAAAAGGCTTGGCTGCACCTTTGAATCAAGTCAAATCGCAAACCAAATACACACAATGGTCATTTGGAGACTTGCCGGAACTGATGGAAATTCACAAAGGGGGGCAAAGTTTGATTGGCTTCCCTGCATTGGTCGACATGCTTGATTCGGTTGTCATTGAGGTCTTTGACGAACCCGATGTGGCGGCTCAAAAACACCGGGAAGGCCTGCGCCGGTTGTTTGCTTTGCAGATCAAAGATGCGTTGAAGTATTTGGAAAAGAACATTCCCGATTTGCAAAAAATGGCTGTGGCTTATATGCCTCTGGGTACATCTGACGAACTTCGCCAGCAAATCATCGAAGTGGCCCTCGACCGCGCTTTTTTATTGGACCCGTTACCTGCTGATGAATTTGCATTTAAAAAACGAATCGAAGAGGGTAGGGGAAGACTCACTTTAATAGCCAACGAGGTGGCCAGATTGGCTGGCGTCATTCTGATTGAATATTCGGCAGCCACGCGCAAAGTAAAAGACACTAAAAATGCAGCGGATGCCACAGCTGATTGTGGTCAACAACTGCAGAGATTGATGCCTAAGCGTTTTATGGTGAGTACGCCGTGGGGTCAACTTCAACATTTTTCGAGGTATCTGAAAGCCATTGTTTTGCGATTAGACAAATGGCGATCAGACCCCTCTCGCGATGCGGCCAAATTGTTGGAACTCAAACCGCAAGAGCAACGTTATTGGCGGTTGGTTGCAGACAGGAAGGGCGCAGTGGATGACCGCATGTTGGAGTTCAGATGGCTTCTTGAAGAGTTGCGAGTTAGTTTTTTTGCGCAAGAACTAAGAACGCCCCAACCCGTCAGCATCAAACGATTGGACAAAGCCTGGTCGCAACTCAATCATTAGCGGTTTATTCTTTTGGCAAAGTCATCAAAGGGATGTCTTTTTCTGTAGCCAGCTTGTCAAGTTGTAGTCGCGTTTTGTCTGCAAAAAATGCAGTAATGGCCTTGTGTGTTTTCGAATT